>JAYWGF010000185.1:0-1500 GCA_043778395.1 bacterium
AATTTCCTTTGATTTTAGTGATCAAAAGTGAGCCCTTTTTCTATAAGGGCTTTAGTAGTCATATACTAGTAGTATTGATAAATAATATCAATTAAACTAATTTAGACCCAAGAAGATTACATAAGTTCAACTGATTGAGCAAACTAACGTTTGCTCTTCACTTGAAAGAATCTGAGTTTAGATGTATTTGTAGATTACAGAAAGAAAATATGTATAAAAAAATATTGATATTGTGTAAAAAATTTACTAAACTACTCTAGACCCTTGATTAATTCACTAATCAAAAAGTTAGTGACTATAAATCCTAGCCATTTCTTTCCGATTATCATTCTTTTAGTTATTTTATATTTGACAAAATGAGAGGGAGGGGGTATAATAGTTTGTTATTTTTTTTAAACACATGAATTATTGACTGAAAATACGTAAAAGCCTAAGTTTGGTAGTAGTGGGAATATATATGTTTTGAATTGTATTTGCACAATCACCCCAGATTATGCAAGATACAAACTTTGCTATACCTCTAAATTATATGATTAGGCAGGTAGCTGTACAATCAGATGGCAAGATACTATGAGCTACAGAATTTGCATCTGATGCGACTAGGTCTACATGAGCAGTTATTCGTTTTAATCAAAATTGAGCGGTAGACACTTCTTTTAATTCTCCTGGTTTTACGTTTTCATCATCTAACTGAAGTACTTTTTGAAATATATCAACATTGCTGGTACTCCCAAACTGAAAAATATTTGTATGATGATTGTTCACTGTAAGAAATTGACTTATTCCCAATTATAGCAATATTGTATTAAATTCCGATTGATCAATAGATAGCTCATACAGTATATCGGTGTTTTGAGAGGTTCGTGCGGGAGTATTGCAGCCTGACTGAAAAATTATTATATGATGAAATTTATATACATTATGATCTTCTAGTTCAACGCCAAGTATCTTTCGTATCAATCAGAATTGAAGTCTAGATACTACGTTTAATCCAGCTAATTGATTTAGTTGATCAGCGGTCTATGATATCAAATTACAAAATGATGGAAAAATACTGGTTGCGTGAAAATTTACTACCTATATGTGAACTCCAGTAGCAAATATTGTACGTCTAAATACAAACTGAACCTTGGATACTACTTATAATGTCGATTCAGTCTTTTCGGGATCATTTATAGATACAATTCAAATCCAGCCCGATAATAAAGTTTTATTGATTGATCATAATCGTGGTGATGATATAATTCGTCTTAATACTGATTGATCGAGAGATCAGGCGTTCACTACAAATGTTTTATTCAACGATTATAGTATTACCTCATCAGCATTAGATGGGAAAAAATCTAGTTTTATACAAACAGATGGCAAGATAGTGATAGGCTGATTATTTGATCTATACAACACACTTCCATCACCATGAATTATTGCACCATGACTAAATATAGTTAGATTAAACAGTAATGGTACACTGGATACATGAGTCATGATCTCATGATTCAA
>JAYWGF010000186.1:0-4181 GCA_043778395.1 bacterium
CTTTGAATTTAAATTAGCTTATATAAAATAAGTTATACATTTTTAATAACTTTTTCTATTATATCAATAATCATATTTTTGAAATTAAATGCTTGAGCCCAATTGGTATCTCTAATAATTTTTGAGTTATTACCAAATAATATTCAATTTTTTCTAGTGATTATATTAGAATCTAAATAAACATATTGCTTCCAATCTAATTCCAAATAACCGAACACTAAGCTTATCATGTCTTCAATAGAATGTAAATTTCATGACGATATTATATAGTCTCAAATATTACTATTATCTAATAACATATTCATAGCATTAACATAATCTCTTGCGTGTCACCAATCAACCCTACTATTAATATCTCATAATATAATTGAATTTTGAAGTCATTTCTTAATATTTACTGCTCATTGAATTATTTTCATTGATACAAACTTGGATGAGCGATATTCTGATTCATGATTATATAGGATAGCATTCACTGCTTTTATTCAATATTTTTCATAAAAGTAATTACCTAAATGCATTCATTGAATTTTAGTAATGGCATATATACTATTTGGACTATGTAATGTAAACTCATCTTGTTGAGTAGTATCAGTAGAGCTATATATTAAACAAGAAGATGCGTATAATATTTTTGTCTCAGGATATATATTATTAATTGCATTTAAAAAGTTTAAGTATCACTCTACATTAATACCTAAACTTCTTTTATACAATAGATTGTCATCAAGAATTTGATCTTGTGATGAATGATGATATGCTGCTAAATAATATATTTCATTAGGTCTTAAAATCTCAATCAGTTTCGAAACTGACATATAATCTAAAATATCAATATTTTGGTTATGATTAAAGTTGTGATAAATTGTTCTTAATCTTCATATTCATACAATAGAATATCAACTTAAAACTAGTTTATCTCGCATTATTTTACCATCCTGTCATTCAACTCATACAATAATAGCTTTTTTATTAAGCATTAGATAATTTCAAGTGTTGGTAAAGGAAATACAAATCTTCAACCGTTATCTAAAAATTTTCTCTCTCTTTTTAATATTCATTCCTTGAAATGCCAAGGTAGAACAAAGAAATAATCGGGTTTCATGGCATGTGCCTCAGATTCAGAGATTATAGGTATACGAGTACCCGGTGTTTCTCTTCAAAACTTATATTCATTTACTTCTGCAATGTATGGTAGCATTTCTTTTGTAATTCCACAGTACTGTAATGTAACATTTCATTTTGTTGAAGCACCATATCATATAATTCTTTTATTATCACTTTGAATATCTGAAAAAAACTTTATGACTGCATTTTTATGAACCTCAATATTACTTATAAATTTATCGAAAACTTCTCCAGAAGTAAATCATCACAAATTTTCACTATTTAAAATATCTTCTATTATTTCTTTGTCTTCATTTTTATTAAGATTTTTAGTTACAAATACTTGGAAACTTCATCAATTTACATCATTAAAATTTACATTAATTATTTTCATTCATGCATTATCTGTCATCCATTTTATCTGTTTAAGAGCATAATACTCTAAGTGCTCATGACAAATCGTGTCATATGAAACCATATTTATCATAGTAGGCATATAGCTTTGTTCTAGTATTCGTATTCAATCATCATCCAAGATCTCTTTTACATCATAAACAAATTGTAAAGGGTCTGGAAGATCATAAAACATAGATATAGATGTAATCAATTTTGCTTTTTTAGAGGTTCTATTTTTTACTATATCTGCTGAAAAGAAATCTGATATAAAATTAGTAAATTTTGGATAATAATGGCTAAATTTTGATGCAGTAGGATCTATTCATAATAATTCTAATCAATAATCTCAATACTTTCCTAGTAAAGTTCCATCATTACTTGCAATATCTATAACTAAATCTCATGGCTTAAGATCTATCATTTTTTTAGCGCTTTGAACAACCTCATCTAAATGTGCTACCATTCATGCATTCAATCAAGATCTGTATCAATACTCATCTCAATACATTTTTTCTAAATCATAATTATGTTTTAATTGAAGTAATCAACAATTACCATCTCATTGACATTTAACTAATACCAATGGTCATGTTTCATCTTTTTCTCATTGACCTGGAAATATTCATGTCATAGCTTGAATTCCAAGATCTAATACTTGATGAAGATTCTTATTTTTACATATTCTACATTCTGTAATCTCACTATATAACATAACTATGAAAGTAATAAAAATGATTTTAAATATATTTTATTCTAAAATCTTATAATTTATATTTTTTTACCAATAAAATGTCATTTACCTTCATTAATTCAAGAAACATTTATTCGTATTGATTTAAAAACTTATATCAATGTCTTTTTAAAATATCCATCTGGTTGAACTTATTTATGTCTGATTTTACCATTTCAGAACATATTGATTTAACATCATAAGTAGGTTTTCGTCATAAATTCTTTCTAGCCTTACTACTATCTCAAAGTAGAAATTCTACCTCCGCTGGGCGAAAATATTTAGAATCAACCTCTACTATACATCTTCAATTTTTTGTATTATATCATTTTTCTTCAAATCAATTTCATTCCCATCTAATAATAATTCATGCCTCTTCAAAACTCCAATTTACAAAATCTCTCACAGTATTTGAGATTCAAGTCGATATAACGTAATCTTCAGCACTCTTTTGTTGCAACATAAGTCGCATTGCTTTTACATAATCTTTAGCATGTCATCGATCTCTTTTGGCGTTTAGATTTCATAGAATTAATTTCTCTTGTAATCAGAGACTAATTTTAGATACTGCGATAGTTATTTTTCTTGTTACGAAGATTTCTCATCTTATAGGGGATTCATGATTAAACAGTATTCAATTACAGCTAAACATGTTATAACTTTCTTTATAATTTTTAACTATTCGCATAGCATATAATTTTGCACATCAGTATGGACTCCTGGGATGCATAGGAGAATCTTCATTATATCATTTTTCCGGCCTATTGTAATTCATTCATCAAAATAATTCACTAGTAGATGCTTGGTAGTATTTACAGTGATCAATTAGTCCACAAATTCTAATTGCTTCTAATAGTCTTAATGTTCACATTGCATCGCAATTTGTAGTATATTCAGGTATTTGGAAACTGATATGTACGTGAGATTGTGCTGCAAGATTATATACTTCGTCTGGTCTTATTTCAGATACCAATCTCATAATATTAGCTCCATCAGTCATATCTCAGTAATGAAGAAAAAGATTATCTTTATATATTGATTCATCTTGCATTAAAAAATCAATTCTAGTGGTATTGAAACTCGATGCTCTTCTTCTAATTCAATGAACCTCGTATCATTTCTCTAACAAAAATTCAGCGAGATAGCATCAATCTTGTCAAGTAATTCCTGTTATTAATGCTTTTTTCATTCAAAATATTTAATTAATATAAATACTTATTAATAACTGTATTATCCATTTCTATTGAAATGTATCAATTTTGCAATTGAAGTAATGACTTAATTTTTATTAATTAACTAGGTGTGACTATGCTTTTTTTTTAAATAAATATCATATAATTGATAAAATTGTTATATATTATTTTTATATGATGATCAAAAAAGTTAGGTGATATTTAACTACTATTGAAGTAATTAATTTAAGATTATATTGATATTTTTATTATAAATCACATTGATGTAAGTTTCAGATTATCATACTTTTGTATAGTCTGACCATATACTGTAAACGGAATTCTTTCTATCCTATCGATATATCTACTACATCAAATCTGTATCAGTACCGGATAGACTATCTTTCTCATGATCTCTCGCACCAACACCATACACCCATACCACAATGAATGTATCTGAAAAATCGTGTGTATATTTTTTTTATTGATCATAAATCGTTTATAGCTGTAGTTTGTCGATCATGACTTGATACGATGGAGACTGAGAGTTTGATCTATAGTAGAGATAAGTTTTCTTCATTTACATAGTATTGCCTTTTGAAATAGTGCATCATTCATGTACACAGTATCAGGATATCTATAGTTTCAGGCTCTAAAAACTAACGATGGATGGATGGTATAGTGTCAGGATAAACTATACTCAAATCACGTACTATCAGACTCATAATACATCAATGTCTGCGTGCCACATCATATATACTGCGAATTGGTATCCA
>JAYWGF010000187.1:0-4163 GCA_043778395.1 bacterium
GTAGACCCTGCAGTAGGATCGTGAGCATTCCCTATGGGTATCCTCAAAGAAATAGTGGATATCAGAAGATATATCAGATGGAATATCCTCCAAGATAAAATGATACCACAAAACGAACTACTCTATACGCTCAAAAAACAAACTCTCTCGCATTGTATCTATGGAGTAGATTTGGATCCTGGTGCTGTAGATATTGCCAAGCTCAGATTTTGGTTATCACTGGTGGTAGATTATGAAGGAGATCATATAGAGCCATTACCTAACTTGGATTATAAGATCATGCAATGAAATAGTTTGATTGAAAATCCTATAATTGGAGACCAAGTGATAGATTTGTGATTAGATCAAAAAAGTGATACAATTTCTCAAAAAGAACGTAAAGAAATCATGAGAGACAATGGGCTTTTTGAAAGCATGCTAGAGAGTTCTTCGTTGCTCAAGAAATTAACAGTCCTTCATAGCGACTACTTCAAAGAAGCTTCTCCTGACCATAAAAAACGTCTCAAAAAAGAACTTCACGAATTAGAAACGAAGCTGATTGTACAGAAAGCTAAAGAAACGATTGCTACGATAGAATCTGAAATTGCGAATAATTATCATGGAGCATTGAATCCAAAAAAAGCAAATGAACTTGCAGGGAAGTATGAAACTATTAAGCAAATTAAAGAAACGACTGATAAGCTGACTGAAACTTGAATCAAGAATTACTTTCCATGGAGATTACATTTTTGAGAGATATTTAGAGATCATGGAGGATTTGATATTGTGATTGGGAATCCGCCGTATATCAAAGTTCAGGAAATTACAAAAGATTTGATACCTTACTATAAACAGTATTTTAACTCATCGACTTGAAAATACGATATTTATGTATTGTTTATTGAAAAATGATTGAAATTATTAAACAAAAATTGATGACTGGTATTCATTAATCCTCATAGATTTTTATTCTCTGAATATGGTAAATGAATCAGAGAAATAATCTCAAAAACTAAAAGTCTAAATAAATTTATATATTTTTGAGTAGATCAGATATTTGAGACCGCGACTACTTATACTTGAATATTTTTTATGAAAGAGAATAGCGAAAACTACCATGTCGCTATTCCTACTCAAAAGGATCTTGATCAATTAGAGTTTGTGGCAAAGAACTATAATGAAAAAATGACTTTTGTAATGAATTCTGAAGATAATGACAGTATTTTATCAAAAATCTATTCTTATAATAATTTAAAACAATATTTTGAATGAGTATTTCAATGAGTCGTCTCAATGTGAGATGATATTCAAATACTAAAAGGTAATATAGTCGATAATCATTTTATATGATTTTCAAAAAAATTGAATTGCAATGTTAAAATTGAAAAAGATTTAATGAAAATGATAACAAAATGAGAAGATATAAAGAGATACTGAGGGCTAGATACATGACAATACGTTTTCTATCCACATATAATTTTGAATTGAAAAACCGTAATAATACCTGAGCATGAGTTAATAGTATCATATCCTCTCTGATATAAATATATTTTAAACTTTAAAGATGAGCTTACTGCTAAGAAAATAAAATATAAGACTAATCCCGAATTTTGGTATGGACTTCATAGAAGTAGAGACAGATCATTATTTGAAAATCAAAAAATAATCACTCCTCAACTACAGAATCATGGGTCTTTTACATTAGATAAGAGTTGAGTATTTGCCGATGCTGGTTGATATTTAGCCGTCCCCAAAGCAGAATATTTGCAATATACTAAGCTATTTTTATCTATTTTTAATAGTAAATTATTTTATTATTTTATAACTAAGACTAGTACCCCATATAATAACAATTATTTTTACTTTAAAACCAATTATATTGAACCATTCTGTTTCCCAGATTTTTTTGAGACTTATAATAATGTCACTTCGTTAATTGTTGATAAGATAATGGACACAAAGAAAAATGATCCCAAAGCAAATACCTCTCTACTAGAAAATGAACTAGATCAGATTATCTATACATTGTATGAACTTACTCCTGAGGAGATACAGATGGTGGAGGAGGGCGTGAAGAGGTAGTGATTTAGTATTTATATTCCTACCAGTATGTCCAAGAAATTATCATTTTATCAAAAGATTGTTATTCCAATAATATGTCCTTTAACTAAGGCTGATTTTACTAGGAGGGAAAAAATGAGTAAAAATGCTAATCTAACTAATATAACAATATTTTCAGGAATTATATGAATAACTATATGGAAATTATTATCATCTATCGCATTGATTTTTTTTGAATATGATTTGTGATGGTTTTTTGAACTACTATTCTCTCTCTTTTTTACTTATTTAGTTGTAAATCCATTGGTGTGAAAAATGATGATTTTTAAGAAATCACTTAATACAAATCTACTATGGATTATTCTACAAGCCTCAGGTATAATTTATCTTTATAATATTCTATGATCATGATTTCAGAAAATTGAACACAAGACAAAATAGAGTCAAGAAATATGATTCTGATTATTTCTACTACCGCTATTGTAATTTTTGCATGAATCATAATTTCGTGGTTGACAGGTACATGACCAAAAAGCCTTAAATGTAGTGAAAATCAAAGTTTCTTTGATGGGAAATGTTACGATAATTGAATTTCTTGCAGTATTGATAATGGATCATGAAAAAAATCTCGAGAGTGAAATAATTACTGAAAATGTATAGCTTTAAATTGTAACAGTTGATTTGAACTGATTGATAATCAATGTCTTTCAGAAGTTAGAACTAGGTCAGTTGTATTAAACTGACCAATAACAACAAACAGTAACAAATTATGAGAATACCCATCAATAAAAATAAACAAACCTATCCAATGATGAACCATAAGAATAACTATTGATTTTCAGAAATCTTATAAAGATGGTCGCTATGATAACTTTATTTATTGATGAAAAGTAGATTGATCACCAGCGAAACCATATAATTATGGGTTAAATTTTTTCTTATGAAAATGAAATCAATGAACTTTAAGTTCTTATGCTTTTGGATACTGATGATTTTTTGACGCCATAACTGTTGATGCGACTTGAAAACCTGCAAATAGTAGTAATCTATGAGCAAATGGTGTAGTACCATGAAATCAAATAATCTGATGATATAATCGAGAAATACCAATAGACAACAATGTGATATTTGCAACCAAGACCTCAGAACCTCTTAATGAACGAAGAATTGACTATCAATATAAAAAATTAAATATTTTAGATTATTTCAACAATAACGTTTGATCAAAAATTTATATTGGCTGATATTTGAGTAATATGAACAATGAACCTGGTCGAAAATTTACAGAAATAAAGGAGATTAAAATAGAATATATTTGATGAAGCGGTGCTCTATCTCAATAAATTAAATTATTTACCTTTTCTCTCCATCATGTCACTAATCCCATCAGATTATCAGTCTACCCTCAAAGAAATTCTCTTAAAGATCCAATCAGCAAGATATGAAATGCTCAAATCTGTAAGTAGAAAAACCGTTTTGCTCTATCGAGATATTGGAAAATCAGTCAGTGACAAAACTCAAGCTCAATGACGAGGCAATGCTGTAGTAGAACAACTCTCACAAGATCTTCAGAGAGAGTTTCCTGGTATTCGTGGATTTTCTGCAAGAAATATATGGAGGATGAAAATACTTTATGAGACATATAGTCAAAATGAAAAACTGACACCACTGGTGGCAGAAATAGGTTGGGTACAAAATTGTATGATCATAGAACAATGCAAAGACGATATCGAGAGAGAATACTACCTCAAAAAAACGAAACAAATGTGACGATCTAAGCTAGATCTCAAAGATAAAATCACTAAAGATTTCTATCACAACCAAGCACTTGCACAAAATAATTTTGATAACACAGTCACAGAAGAACTCAAAGGACAAGTGTCTCGAGAATTTGTTGATGACTATAATATCGAGCTCATCAATCCAGACCAACCCATCAGCGAAAAAGAAATAGAAAATTCTATCGTATCAAATGTTGTACACTTCTTATCAGAGATGTGAGGAAATTTTGCTTTTGTGGGTAGGCAGTACAGACTTGAGCTTGAAGGTAAGGAATATTTTGTCGATCTTTTGTTTTTTAATTTCAAACTCAATTGCTATGTAATATTTGAGCTCAAGGCGAG
>JAYWGF010000188.1:0-4157 GCA_043778395.1 bacterium
TAAATACCATTATTATATATATCCCATTACTTTGCAACTTCGTTGCACCGTGTCCAGCTAAAGCTGGGGGTTTTAAACCCACTACGTGGAAATAAAAAAAATATCACAAAAAGAACTAAAAGAAAATTTAGTATTTCATATAAATAATATAAATAACATTTGATTCAAAATAGAAAAAAAAGATCCATCAAGATGAATATATATAAAAATATATAAAATGAATATGTGATATGACAAAGTGCTAAGTATAATAGAGTTTGATGATTGAAAAACTGTTTTGGATATTTCAGACGCAGCATTGTTGTTTGCAACAGAAAATCAAATCAAAGAAAAAATAATGTATATAATGGGTGAATTAGAAAAACAAAAAGAAGAGAATATAACCAATAAAATTAATTCTATAAGATGATATCAGTATATATTTTGAGATGATATACAGCAAGCGTTGTTACAAGACCAAGAAGAAGAACGATTTTTTAGTCCGCTCAGAAGCATAGAAGACTAATGTTATACTAAATTTGAAAATATATATTCTTCACCACCAAAAGTGAAGTTTTTTTATATTTGATTTTATCTGATATATAAATATATATTTGCTATTATAAATCATAATAAATCATATGAAAGAACTAATAATATACACCGCAAACCAAATACCTTACGGCAAAGTTTCTAGCTATGGCGACTTAGCTACCCAAATCAATAACATATATATCATAAATTGACAAGATCTCAAAACTAATTGACGATTGGTATGAAGACTACTAAGCAATATGCCAGAATCTGAACGAAAACTGCTCCCTCGACACAGGATTATCAATGCAAAATGATATATATCTAGTCTAAAACTTTGAGCAAAATGAATTCTGCAGATTCAGTTACTTCGCGAAGAATGAATAAATGTTTCCGATGGATGAATCATAGATATGACCAAGTATCGCTTCCAAACATTATAAATAATCACCCTATACCTCATATCATCCCACAAAAAACCACAATGAGTATATCATCAAATCCAAATATATATATATTTGCTATAATCTGACTTATACTTGTGAGTTATTTTTTTTGGATAAATAATCTCCCCAAAATTCTAGTACCAAAAAGCAAAATCAACCAAAATAAAAAAAATATATGGATACTAAATAAATATATATATTTGATACTTTGTATACTTATACCTACAAATATATACATAATTTATCAAAAAAACTTCCCAAATATTTTGCTAACTGTAGATTCATCTTTATCTATGTCGGCACTTGATATATATCCTAGTAGGTCAGAATATATATATTCTTTACTAAATAAATCTATCACCACACTACCAAATTTATTTACACTAAATAGTTTTGACACCAATATTCATCAATTTGGCAAATATATGTCTAGTCAAGAAACTCTAAGTCAAGTCTCAAAAATCAAATTATGAACTGGATCTGCGCTCGGCGATGCATTGATTTATGATAGTTTATTGCTAAATCACGATCACGATATATTAGTCATAATCACTGACGGCTCTGCCAATATATGATTTGATCATCATCAAGCATTGACCAAAATCCGCAAACCTATAGTTTTGCTAGCGATGTATAGCACTGGCTACAAGATAGCAACAGATCAAAATGATCAAGACATATATATAGCTAGTGATAAAATTTTTGTAGATAAAGTATTGTCTGACCTCAATAATACAGGTATAATTATATCCAATTCAAATCAAAATCTGCTACAAAATTCCAATTTACTCAAACAGATACTAGATTATCAAAATCAAAAATATCAAAAAAATGATTATTTTTATATAAATTGGATATTAGTGAGTATACGAATGTTGCAAAATATGTGATTTTTGTATATATATTTTAGAAAAAAATAACTGATTTTTGGTTTTATCAGATTTTTTGAATTATATATATAATTCTAGATATATCATTATCAAATAACTTATATGGATGTTTTTTGGTGAGTTTCATTTTGTATTTGCGTAATATTATTTTCATATCTTCATATTCAGTCAGATTATCTAGCTTATATAACACTATATATCATCATTTGGATATCAAATTATCTATGACTGGTATAAGCTTGTCTACATAAGCCACTGCCCTAGCCATCACCACGTCAAATTCCATACCCAAATCCTCGCCTCTAGACCAAATAGCCTTACAATTACTAATTCATAACTGGATTATCATGTCATTTATGGCAGTAATTTTTTTTTGAGTACCATCTATTCATACAAATTGAACATCAGGATTGGCTATAGCCAAAGGCAACAATGGTATACCACCACCAGTTCCCAAATCAGCCACCAAGCATCATTTTGGTATCTGCCAAAAAGTAGTCAACTCTATTGCATCGCGTATATGCTTGTCATAAACTCAACTTTGGTCGCGTATAGCCGACAAGTTTAATTGACTATTTTTAGCCAAAAATATATCTATAAATTTTTTTCGTTGCTCCATAAATAAATGTATATAAATAAATACTATTGATGATTATCAATATACGTCACTATAAAATTTTTATTTTCTCGATATCATATAGCTCTAAACTGTCTATTTATACGAAAATACCAAATTCATTTTGATATTGGTTGTTTTGGTCACCAATTATTTCCAGAAAAATTACCCAATAGTATATTTGACTTAGATTTTTTGTATTGTTCCAATATTCATCTATCAGATAAATTACTATATATATGTTTTAATTCTATTATATTGTCAGGAATTTTCATAATATATAAATTTTTATTATATATTTATAAAGTCAGATTTTGGAGATTTTTTTGCCAATATTATAGAATTCAAAATGTCTTCTGTAATTTCAGAATTATCCAATTTATCAAAAATTATCATATCATTACTTTTGTCAGTATTGAGTATAAAATTTCCAAATGGATTATCTTCCATAGTTTGTATTATCTTGGATATAACCTGAAGTCTATTATTAGGATTATATTCTATACTAATATTCATCTTATGATTTTTTTTTATAAAATATTATACTACATATATTTAAAAAAATAATTAAATCAAGCAAATCAAAAAAAATAATATGATATATATAAATAAATATTTTAAATTCTTTGATATCATATATATTCTGACTTACTTTTTTATCATTTCTATCAAGTTTTTGATATAACCGTAGGGTATATTTCATATATATTTTATCATTTCTTGTTTTGGGGCATATTGCGAAGTATACATTAGTCAGTCTATATTGGTAATTTCAAATTGATTATCTCTTATCAAATTTATATAATATTTTTTGAAACTATCAAAAAAAACTTCAGATATAGATAATATATTATCAGTACTATTCCTTATGGCTATATATTCAGAATTACTAAACATAGTAGATGGAGTGTAATAATACGACCCTAATATATATCTTTTTTGATAAAGATCGTATTGGGTAAATATTTTTGAAATAAACTCTTGCAAAACAAAATCATATATAGATTCTATTTTTTTAGTAAAAATATGATTTTTGCTTCATTGTAATAATACCATCTCATAATCCAAACTACTATATCAACTACGACAAGCGAAATTATCATATTTTATGTTAGTATCAATTATTTTATCATCATGGCTATAATAGTATATATATTGACCATTTATTATATACTTATCTATATATTGCTTTATTTCATCTATAGTATATTTTACTGGCTTTGACGACCAATCTACTCAATACTTAGCCTGAGCACATTTATCCATCAATCTCAAAATATAAGATCTATTTCCAAACTCTTCTTCAAATATACTGTATTCATAGTCGATTATTTCTTGAGTAATATTATCAGTATTTAGGACGGATTTTATTTTGTTTTGATCCATTATAAATTCATCATACACAAAATATATATGCTCTGATTGAGAATATCAATCTATATTGCTACGATACATATAGTCATCTATATCATTTACATCTCTAGGATGCAAAAGTAAGTGCTCTACCATATGCGCCATAAAATTACTATTTTTGTATCGTGGAGTTTTGTAGTACAGTTTCATGTATATGTCTATAATTTATAAATCAAAATATTAGACTTCTTGCGAAATAGTTTGAAAAATACATGAATTATATATTATATTAGTTGTTTACTCAAATATATAATAATTCATGTATAATAATATAAAAAA
>JAYWGF010000189.1:0-4148 GCA_043778395.1 bacterium
AGATAATCTCAAAAATTATCTTTCTCAATTTGATAATGTACCAAATGACTATATATATAGTCTCACATATATATCCAAAATGATGGATGAGTTAAATCAAAAAAAACCTTGAGATAGTTTGGCAAATGACTATAATTTGGTCCCAGAGATAATGTGACCCCAAAACCTAACTTGATATAAATTTAATACTTGAAATTTGATTTCTACTTGAACTATATCTGATTTAGGCACTTGAATAAATAAAGACATATTGATGACTATGAAAAAACTTCATAGTGCTGCTTTGGATGAACCCAAGACATCAATAGATAATAGCTCTAATCCAAAAGAATATACATATATTAGCGATATACCAAAATCAGATATAATATATTCAAACGCTTGATGATCGTTAGATAAATAATTTATATATACAAATAATAAAATGAAAGATATTATAAAAAGAACGTATATCCTGACTATAGTATTTGTCTTATATTTTGCGATTTTTACTTCTGCTAAATCCAGTTTTATTAGTACAGACTGTTATTGGAAAAATAATAACTACCAATGTACAACCAAAGCATGTTCCTCCAAAAATATAAAATCTTGCAAGTATAAAACCATTAAACAAAATCCGCCAGTATACAATAATATCAAAATCGTATATAACATAAATCAAACAATAGATAATTTTGGATTAACAAAAAATATTGCGGTAAACAAAAATATAAATTCAGTTACTTGAAATAATATAACCACTTGAAATATTGCTATTACTTGAAATAATATAGTTACTTGAAATATAATCGCTTCATGATCAATAATATCTAGTGGAGTAATTGCAAATACTAATTCATGAAATACATCTACTGGTTTCAAGTTAATGAAAAAAAATAGTATTGTGAATATATCAAATACTACGAATACCATTTCTGATTTGGGTAATTTTTATAATAATATATCAGGAAGTTTGGTGACTTTTGCTAGTGGTGCAAAATTTAGTATTATACAATTTGGTGACTTTGAATGTATATATTGCAAGAAATTTCATCAAAATAGTACACTACAAACTGTGATGTCAAAATATCCCAATAATATAAATTATTATTTTGTGAATTTTCCACTTACTCAAATACACAAGAATGCCGCTTATTTTGCAAAATGATATATATGTACAGCCGCACAAGATAAATCCCAAGCAGCAAATTATATAAATTATCTATATACACAATCTGGAGATCCTATATGATTGCTTGATTGATTCAAAAAGTGACTAGATGTAAACTCGTTTGATGCTTGTTTGTTGGATAAAAATACCGATAATGCACTAAATTATCAAATAAACATAGGAAATTATGTATGAGTGACTGGCACTCCTGCTATTATGCTCATAAATAATGATACATATGAATACGAACTTATCGCTGGTGCATATGATGCTACTGCATATCAAAGTGTACTCCAAAATCGACAAGACAAAATTAGATAAATCTCTACTAATTGTAATATATTTTATTTTGGGATATATTTTATATAAGATATATTCTGACTTATGTCATACTTGCGAAATCTATACAAATATATATTTTTGATTTTTTGGTATATATATTAGTGATAAGTAGCAGTTTCTAGTTTTTTTATATTTTATTTTGGTATATATATATGGATAATCAATCAAACTATTACCTAAGTATAGATCCAATTATAGTAAAAAATTTATCTTATGATGATTATATAGATTTTTATAAAAAACTCATCAAAGAAGTAAAATTTCATAATAATCTATATTATAATAATAGTCAATCGTCTATAACAGATTCGGAGTATGATAAGTTATTTGATTTATTATTATATTGTGAAAAAATATATCCTGAATATATAATCGAAAATTCGTCCACCCAGACACTTTCCGATCAGCTAGATATACAAACTGAATTTGCAAAAGCTAGTCATGATAGTCCGTTGTTAAGTTTACAAAAAGCATATACATCACAAGACCTTCAAGATTGGGATGAATCAAATCAAAAACTTTTACAAAAAATGTGAAGGTCAGATAATATTACTTATATCATAGAGCCAAAATATGACGGTATAAGCGTAGAGTTGATATATATAGACGGAATATTTAGCCAAGCTATCACTAGGTGAGACGGTATGGTGGGCGAAGATATCACTGCTAACGTTACGACTATACCTTCAGTACCTCACAAATTGAATTGAATACATATCGGTAAGATGCGCTTTCGTGGAGAAATCATGATGACCAAAACCGAGTTTGAGCGTATAAATCAAGACAGAGCCAAAAACTGAGAAGCACTTTTTGCTAATCCTCGCAATGCGGCCAGTGGTACAGCGAAGCAGCTGGACCCAAATGTGACTGCTAGTCGCAATTTGATCTGTTATGTATATGAAGAATTGTAGCCAGGATATATATATCATAAACAAAAATCATTTGTAAAAATAAATCTTATCACTATAATGGATATATATTTATATCTATTTTGACGATAAAATGAAATATATATCCAATTTGCTAAATAGTAAAAAAACAGTTTTTTGATATCAAGATCTTATGATTTTGTGTAATATATCAAATAAAAACTCTATAAAATATATAGCTAAAAATTTAGTAAAAAATAATATTTTGATAAATATATATAGTGGAGTATTTTGTCTATATAATTATGATATATATGAATTGGTAAATAAAATAAAATCACCATCTTATATAAGTTTTGAAACTGTTTTGTATAAAGCTGGTTTGATATTTCAATATAGCTCAAACCAATTTTTTTTGGTGTCAAATGATAGTCGTAATAAGATAATAAAATCTACCAATAGCAAAGTAAGTCAGGATATATATATAATCTATAAAAAAATAAAAGACGATATACTGTATAATCCTATTGGAATTATAAATGTATGAAATTATCAAATTGCAAGTCCAGAAAGAGCAATTTGCGATACTATATATATCAATCCAGATTATTATTTTGATAATCTCAGCTGAGTTAATTTTGAATTACTAACTCAGATATCATATATATATCCCAAATCTACGCAAATTTATATATCTCAAATCATACAAAATGCTACAAATTCCAATTCACAGAAGTAATATGGTAAAAGTCATTCGTTATATATTTGATGACGTTGGTCATATTACTAGTTTTGGGTTCAAGTGATGAACTTTGTGTTATTTTTTGTATTGATTGGATAGATTTAGTACTGATATAGATATAGATTGTATAAATTGACTTCCTGATGAAATTTGGCAAAATAAATTTGAAATATTTTTGTCTAGTTTTATGAAATCAAAATCAAAACAAGTTTTTGGTAATATGATAAGATATATATACAGCTTTGATGATCAAGCAAATAATATCAAAATAGAGCTCAATAATAGAATACGAAAAAATAATAAATATGGATTGGTAGAATTTTTTGGTCAAAGTATAAAAGCTATGGATAAGCCGAGTATATTTGCAAATAAGCTAGTTGCTATAATGGATCGTGATAATTTTGCCAGTAGAGATTTGCGAGATATATATTTCTTTTTTGAGCACCATTTTGCTATAAATAGCGACTTGGTATCAGAAAGAACATGTAAAACTATCAAAGAATATATACATGAGCTTCATGATTTTGTATCATGATTATCTACAAATCATATCATAGATGCAAATTTGGGGATAGTGCTAGACCATAAGCAAAAAGAACGAGCCAAAACAAAATTGAAAGATTGAGTTTTATGATATTTGGATATATTATTATTTGAATTGGATAAGTAATATATATCATAGATATAATCTGACTTCAAGTGCCTTGTGGAAACCAGCATATTTTTATCACCATAAATATAAATATACACATATGAATAAAAAAGTTTGGAATTTAGTTTGGGATGCGATAAAAAATCTAAATCTTAAGAACATTATATATTTGATATTACAAAATTTATCAAATATATCAAGTTTTATAGTAAATCCAATATTAATCAAAAGCGTAATGGATGCTATACAGCGTTGAGATGAAATATCATTTTGGTTTCGGATAAAATTTTGAATTATATATATTAGACTTCTTGCGAAATAGTTTGAAAAATACATGAATTATATATTATATTAGTTGTTTACTCAAATATATAATAATTCATGTATAATAAT
>JAYWGF010000190.1:0-13627 GCA_043778395.1 bacterium
TAAATTATCATCCAAAAAAAACATTGAAATAAATTTGATATTATATAAGTATATATGGTCAGATTATTTTTTTTATATCACAAATATATTATGATAAAACTATATAACACATTACATAAAAATAAAGAAGATTTCAAGCCAATTGATCTAGAAATGGTCAAAATATATAGTTGCTGACCTACTGTATATAGTGAACCACATATTGGTAATATCAGATACTTTTGGTTCTGTAGTCTACTTCGTAATACATTGCAATATATATGATGATATAACGTGACTCATGTCATGAATATCACTGATGTGGGTCATCTGACTGATGATGGAGATAATGGTGAAGATAAGATGGAAAAATGAGCTCGTAGAGAAGGCAAAACTGCACGAGATGTAGCTGAGCTTTATGGTAATAAATTCATGGCAATACTAAATCAACTTGATATACATTTTGAATATAATCCCAAGGCTACAGACTATATACAAGAGCAAATAGATATGATAATAGCTTTAGAAAAAGCTGGTCATACATATATAATTGCTGACGATGGTGTATATTTTGATACAAGTACGATGGCTGATTATGGTAGTTTGGTGGGTCAGAAGCATTTGAACTGACTACAATCTGGAGCCAGAATAGAAAATGACCACAAACGCAATATCACAGATTTTGCACTTTGGAAGTTTAATACAACTTGCAAAAAGCGTGATATGGAGCGAGAAAGTCCACGAGGTATCGGTTTCCCTTGACGACATATAGAGTGTAGTGCTATGAGTAAGAAACTTCTAGGTAATCATTTTGATATACATACATGAGGTATTGACCATATACCAGTACATCACACCAATGAAATTGCCCAATCAGAATGTGGTGGCTGTGATACACCACGAGTAAACTACCGAATGCATACACAATTTCTCAATGTAGATGGTCAAAAAATTAGCAAATCACTTGGCAATGATATATATATCAGGGATATTCTGACTAAATGATATATGATTGAGGATTTGCGTATGTTCTTCCTAACTGCACATTATAGGTCTTTTCAAGATTTCACTTGGGAGGGTATGGAGATGGCTCGTAAGAGAAGAGAAAATTTGAAGAAAAATATATATATATTGACCAAGGATATAGATTTCAAAATAGAATTAGCTTTTGATAAACTTAATCCAAATTTGATTTCCGGACTTGCTGATGACTTAAACACTTCAGCTAGTTTAGCTAGTTTTTCAAATTTGAATTTAGATAATATACATACAGCTTTCTATTTGGATAAATATATATATAAACTTTGATTATTTGATTTTGATGCTTTGGATGATATAGAGAATGAGGATAATCTGACTGAAATACCTGAAGAAATAGAAGAATTATTTATAGATAGGACTATAGCTAAAATAAATAAAGATTATATGATGGCAGATAAGCTGAGAATATGACTTGAAAGTAAGTGATGGAATCCTATTGATACAAAAGATAGTTTTTCTCAATTAGATAATCAAAAAATACTATATACAATTCCATGAACTTATGAAAAAGTAAATGTGTTTTTGAAAGATGAAATTATTTGGATTAATCAAAAGCATATGGCAGAAATGTTTTGAATTAATTCAAGAACAATAAATGAGCACATACAAAACATATATAAACAATGAGAATTAGAGGAAAATTGAACTACCCGGAAAAACCGGGTAGTTCAAAATGAGTGAAATAGACAAATAAATCGTGAAGTAAAATTCTACAATCTAGATATGATAATATCCGTATGATATCGTGTAAATTCTACCAAAGCTACTCAATTTCGTATACGAGCTACTACTATTCTCAAACAATATATATATAATGGACATGCACTAAATGAATATAGACTTCAGCAGCTCGGCGTAGATGATGTCAAAAAATCTTTGGAAATAATTTCTCGTGCAATTACAAATATTGATCTTACAAATGATGAGTCTTTGGGGTTAGCTAAGCTTATGACTATATATATACCTAGTCTTATTACACTAAATCAATTTGATAGCAATAATTTGCAACAAAATGATAAATTATCAGATGAGCAAAGATATAAACTAGATGCAAATAATGCAAATCAAATATTATCAAAACTAAAATATGAATTGATAAATAAATGAGAAGCAACAGAATTATTTGCTATCGACAGAAATGATGGCTTATGATCTATATTTGGCAATATATATCAAAGTTTTTCTTGAGAAGATCTTTATCCTAGTATAATTCATAAAGCATCAAATTTATTTTATATGATTATCAAAAATCATCCGTTTGTAGATGGTAATAAAAGATCAGCAGCATTTTTGTTGGTACGATATTTATCACAAAATAATCTATTAGTAGATAAAGATGGAAATGATAAAATAAATAAACAAACATTGGTAGCAATTACTATACTTATAGCGATTAGCGATCCCAAAGAAAAAGAACTAATGATAAAACTTATAATAAATCTAATTTGATAAAAAATATATAATATATATATTGTTTACTGGTATAAATATAGATCATTAAAATTTTATATTTAGTATTTGACAGACTGTAAGTATTTTTATTTTTTTACCCCAATAAGTATGTATATAATAAAAAGTAAATTAAAGATTTTATTATTATTTATAATATTCTTTTGTTTTTTATTTTGATCATCCCATGCAAAAAATGATAAAATAAATAATACTAATAGCATTGAAGATTACTGTATTATTAATAACTTTAAAGAATTTTATAAATGATCAAGTTCAACATGAAAATTATTTCTTGACAGTTTAAGAAATAATAAGTATGAAAGTGCAATAAGATATGCTAATTATATGAATACTAGCGTTGGTTGATTTTACACAAAATATAAAAACTGAATAATTTGATTTGAAAATTGAAATGGGGATGCGGTTATGCGTATAAATTATAAAACAATATATAAATGAAAATACTATGAATGTAACTCAAAGTGTGGTTTCACAATATCATATGATAATATCAATAAAGAAATAATAAATCAAATATTGTGTCCATCATTGTCTTGAAATACTAATGATCAGTCTTATAAAATAAAAATGTCAGATAAATTTACAGAAAAGAATTTGAATACATATATAAAAACTATTTTGAGTAATGATAAAATAGATCCTAAGATATGAAGTATTACAAGAATATTTAAAAAATACTTAAATAAGCGATTTAATTAGTTTATTTAAATATAAAAATCCTAAGTATATTAGTAATATATATAGTCTGTCAACTAATAAATATAAAATTATAAATATCAATGATTTTAGTACAAGAATATATGATATATGCAAAATAATCTGACTTATGAAGAATCTTACTCAAAATCGTTTATATCTATAGTTGATATAGTTTCTAGAGATATATTTTTATATCTATTGTCTTTTGCCTCAAAAAATTTTGATTATTTTGATCATAATGTAGATAGAATTAGATCTGAAATATCAGAAATTTTTGATAAAAAAATACATATAGTAGATGATAAATTATGATATTGTTTGGTAGATGATAAATTGCATTTTGCTAATTTTGGTATATCGGGTCGCAAATATATGATACTTACAGATAATATATATATCTCAAATCATAAAACTAAATATATATCTATAACTCATAAGTCAGATAATATATATGATATAAAAACTTCCAATAATCAAAATACAATATGCAATTACCAAAATTGTAAATTTATCCCAAATTTATACCTAAATACTCAAAACTATATATCAAAAATCCCTGTTATAAAGCAGGTAGATAGTCAAAAAGAGCTAAAGTCAATATTTATAGCAAAAATAGAACGGATAAAATTGTGATGATATTTTGTGTTAAATAGTTGTTTTGCTAGGACTATGCTTATGCTAGATTATTGCAAACAGCAAAGTCTAAATTGAAATCTCATCATAGATATTTACAAAACTAATAAACTATGATATAATCCAAATGACACAAGTACGCATTTTGGGATAGAGATAGATTGAGTAGGTGTGATGCAGTATATTTGAGATAATTGATGAAGTTATAAACTTGACCCAACATATATATTTGATGAGCAGTGAAAGCAAAATATATCATTACACAAAATTCCATTTGATAAAATAAGCGATAAAGATAATATAGTAAGTATATTGGAAATAGTAAGTTTTGATAAACAAGAAATATATGACTGAATTGATGCAAGAATATCTCAACTATATAATTATCACAAATCTATATCAGTTGTATAATGTATATTAGTGATATATTCTGACTTGAATAGATTTGAGGTAAATATATATGGTAATTATAGGACGCATATATGCGTCCCTACATATCAAAATATCAATAAATATATATCAAAATCAACATATTATCAATGTCAGCGTAGGGACGCATATATGCCTCATTATTTACATAAAATATATATATAAATGGAAGAAAAAAAGGGAAAACAAAATATTATAATTAAATTATTTTTTTGACTATTACTTATTTGTATTTTAATATTATCTATACTTTTTTTTATTTTTTTATTTTTTGAAGGTGATAATTCCAGTTTTAATGGTAATGCTATATTTCTATTAATATTATCATTAATATTTGTAGTTATTTGGATAATAAATGGCAATTGATATTTATTTTTGTTTTCATTAATAATTCCTGCATTTTTATTTTTACATTTAATTAATTATGATCCAATATATAATGTAAAGAAATTTATTGGTTATCATGATGACTCATATTATCCAAAATGTAAACGATATATTTGTAATTGAAATAAATTAACATCTTGACAAAGTCCTCGATGTGTTTTTGACGATTATAAAATTATTGATAATAATAAATGTAATACTTATGCTTATGACTATGATGGTAAAATTATCTGATGTATAAATCGAGTTAACTTTGATTTGAATATAAAAACTTGATATAATGCTTTTTTAGTTAAAGAAAATAAATTAACTCGTGACAATGAATTCACGTGTGATGATATTCAAAAAAAGATTTATAATAGATCGTTTAATAACCCATAAAGTCCAATTATTCCCCTACTATATATATTATTGAATAATCGGACAAGGCAAGCCTCGTCCCTACTATATAATCATTTTACAAACTTTTAACCTTATGAACCTTATGAATCCAACTATCCACGAACTTATAATCATCTGATCATGACCAGCATGACATACCGCAGCCATATATGCAGCTAGAAGTAACTTGAAGCCAGTTATGTTTGAATGATGGCTCGCAGGCGGAATAGCTGCTGGCGGACAGTTGACTACTACTACTATGGTAGAAAATTTCCCATGACGACCAGAAGGCATTATGTGACCCGAGCTTATGGATCGCACTAGACAGCAAAGCATCAATAATTGAGTGCAAATATATACACAAACTGTAGATCGTGTAGATTTTAGTGACACAAAAATCAAAAAAATTTATGCAGATGGTGTAGAATATGTAGCCAAAACTATCATTATAGCTACTGGCGCTACTGCCAAAATATTGCCTATCATTTGACTCAAAGAATATTGGATGAGTGGTATTAGCTGATGCGCAGTTTGTGATGGGGCAGCGCCAATTTTTCGTCGTAAACCTTTGGCTGTGATTGGCGGTGGCGATGTGGCTATGGAAGAAGCGATACATTTGTCCAAATTTGGTAGTAAAATATATATACTAGTAAGAAGCGATAAACTTCGTGCTAGCAAAGCTATGCAAGATAAAGTTTTATCAAATGAAAAAATTGAAATCTTGCGAAATACAGAATGCCTTGAGGCGGGTAGTACGACAGATTTGCTTGAATTTATAAAAATAAAAAATAATCTGACTTGAGAGCAGTCTGAATTACCTGTAAATGGTTTATTTTTTGCTATATGACATACGCCAGCTACATGATTTTTGAATTGAGCACTAGATTTGGATGATATTTGATATATAATAGTAGAAAAATGAACTACTAAGACTTCTGTACCTTGAGTATTTGCCGCAGGTGATGTGCAAGATCATATATATAGACAAGCCATTACTAGTGCTGGCAGCGGCTGTATGGCTTCACTAGATGCAGAAAAACGACTAAATGAAAATGAATAATTTTTATATATATTTGAAATTTGACCCAAATTGTATATATTAGCCGTATATTTATATATATCAGTAACATATTATGACTACTATAACTTTCCAAAAGCCAATTATCCTTGATAAATATGATTTTGATTCAGTTGAGGATTTTTTGATGAACTTATATCATTTTAATAATAAAGATGTAGACTTAGATTTTTATGAATTGGATGAAAAAGATATATCAGAACATACCAAAAAACTTATAACTATCTCTATGAAAAAAGATTTATCTTTATTTAGTTCTATAAGTAGTAAATAAATGAAATTACCCGTCAAAATATATGAAGATCAATCAGTTATAAATTATCTCATAAATAGATGACTTACAAAACAATATATATCTGCATGTCAAAAGTTAATTTCATGATCATGATCCACTGACTTCAAGAATAGGCAACCAAAATCATCATGAATATGGTCCTTTAGGATAAATAAACAATTTAGAGCTATTGGATATTTTAGGTGAGGAGATTTCATAGTTGTAGAAGTAGATAATCATCAGTAATCATATTTTATATCGGATTTTTTATATATATTTGAAATTTGACTCAAATTGTATATAAGTCAGATAATATATCTTATATCAAAAAATATGCATACAGACATAACCAAACCAAATATAGGTCGAAGATGTGATTGCACATTTCCTAGCAAAAATCAGAAAATAGTTTTTATCAGTCAAATAGTAAATCGCAACCAATTTGGAATTTTTGTATCTGATAAAAAAAATGATGAAGAATTTGATGTGCAAATTTGATTTGATGGGATTTTTGAGTCAGGGACTGATTATGAAGATTTTTGTGAAGCGATAGATGAGCTGATACAGTCTTGCTGATGACAAGTAATTCCTTTTGAGAAGTAAGGTCAGATTATATATTTATATATATTATTGGTATATTATGAATACAATTCATCCTGCTATATTTAGTTTCTTGAAAAGTATAAATGAGCATAATACTAGAGAATTTTTTGCTTTGATAAGGCCATTGTATGACGAGATACTCAAAAATATCAAATCTTTTTGCGACGAAGTAATAATAAAAATGGAAAATTCAAACTTACAAAATATATCTAGTAAACAGAGTATGTTTCGTATATACCGTGATGCTAGAAGACTAAGCCCAAGTGACCAAATTTACAAAAAAAACTTTTCTTTTGCTATAAGTCAAGAAGGTAAAAAATCCATGTTTTCCAAATTTTATGTACATATAGAGTCGGGAGCAAGTTTTGTGTGAGGATGAATATATTATCTAGAATCCAAGCAACTTCGTAATCTCAGATATTATATGTCAGAATATTGAGATAATTTTCGTAAAATTATTTTGGATAAAAATTTCATAAAAAATTTTGGCAAAATATATGGTCAAAAAACTAAACCAAGAATGAAAAAATGAACATTAAACTTAGATTTGGTATCTTATAAGCAATATTTGATAAATAAAAAATATTCTGACGAAGAAGTATTGGCAGAAAATTTTATGCAAAAAGTACTAGAAGATTACGCAATTGTCAAAGATTTTATTGATTTTTTGGATAACGGTGTATTGTATAATGAGCGAGAAAAATCCAAAATTAACCCCCAAAATGATATATTATAAAATTTATATATATATAATAATATGACCTCAATACATCAGAATATTTTTTGATTTTTGACAAGCATCAGAGAACATAATAATAGGGAATTTTTTGCTTTGGTAAAGCCACTTTATGTAGAGATTCAAGATAATCTTGTAGATCGAGCCAATATATGTATGAGCCAATTGCACAAAAATTTGTGAATAAATTATGGTGATATGAATTGAAAAGATTGTGTATTTCGTATATATCGTGATGCTCGCAGAATCAAAGAAGGTCAATTAATATACAAAGAAAATTTTGCAATGATGATTTGTCCAAATGGTAAAAATGACCTTAAGGCAAATTGATTTTATCTACATATACAGTCAGGTGGATCTTTTTTGGCTTGATGATTGTATATGCCTGATCCTATAGATTTGACCAAAGTTCGTAAATTTTTATCTGTAAATGGCCCAAAATATCACAAAATTATAAGTAATCCAGAATTCTTAGCAACATTTGGATCTGTGACTTGAGATAAGCTTGTTAGAGTACCAAAATGATTTGAAGAATCAAATAAATACATAGATATTATCAAAATGAAGCAATTTTTAGTGCAAAAATCATATACCGATGAGGAAGTTTTGTCAGAAGATTTTATGGATAAATTTGTAAATGATTGTAAAATCGCTAAGCCATTTTTGAATTTTCTCAATCAATGATGCGAATATGATTGATAATTTTTAGTAAAAATCATAATATATATATGAAATCCATTTTATCCAAAATATACAAATCAAATAGCAAGCAAGCAAGTCAGGATATATATGATCTATATAAATCCAAATGACAAGTTTTGGTAAATTATATATATGGCGCCAATATCATCAAGAATGATTTGTTTGAAGAATATACATCAAAACCCCTAAAGCAAATTTTGCTAGATGGAGATTTTTTGCTGCCTGATGGGGCGGCACTTAGAACTTTTTGGAATTTTGGATATATATTTGATGGATTATCTAGATTATGAATATTCTGACCTAAGATCCTCAGTAATATTAACGGTACCGATTTTTTGCCATATATGATATATGATTATATATCCAAAGTAGGCAAAGATAAAGTAAAATTGGTAATTTATGGTAGCCAAAAAGCGTTTCAGAATAAAATTATTGATTTTGTAAAAGATAATTTTGGTGTAGAGTTATTAGTTATATCAGATGGATATTCTGACTTTGACTTCTCAAAATTACCTGCTGTAAACTCAAATTATATATATATATTTGTGGTGGCACTTGGCACACCAAAACAAGAAATCTGGAGTTACGAAAATCGCGACAAGTTAGGTGGGTTTATAATTATGAATCAGGGTGGTACTATGGATTTTTGGGCATGATTTGAAACTCGTGCACCGGAGCGAATTCGTATATTATGGCTAGAATCTATATATAGACTTATCACTAAACCAAAAAAAAACTTTGCCAAATTTATGACAAGTTTTGCGATGATGCGGGAAATTATAAAAAAATGGATACTGAGAAGATAAGTTTACTTTATCATTTTGCCAAATATGCTACTAGCTGTATTACCAATACTTGTGGCTGTAGATCATTTGATTCACATTTGATTTGCGGCTTTTTTTGCTAATTCTTTTGCGGCGGTTTTGCCTATATTTCATAATATATTTCACATGATTCACGACCAGAATCATCAAGTAGATCATCAATCTGAAGATGTGGTTTCTCAATTTGATATCTTGGCTCCAAGTATATCTGCGGCTGATTCGCGTTCTATAGTTTTGGAATATTTGGTATATATGTCTGATCTGCTTGTGATGCTCTGCAGTTCTGAGTCCGTGATAGTATCCATTCTAGTACCTGGTGGACATATCATAGTCTGAGCCAAAGGAGTTACTATTCATTTTATGTCTAGTGTAGTGACCAACGCTTGACCGATACCCATAGAAGTCAGATTATCTTCTACTTTATAAAATTCTGAATTTGGGAAGTTTTGAGCCATAAGCTTGATATCTTTGGCATCTTTGGCGGTAAATGCACGAAGCGCATGCTGTATTTTGGTACCTAGCTGACCAAGAATATTTTCTGGTATATCAGTAGGCGATTGGGTACAAAAATATATACCTACTCACTTGGATCTGATGAGCTTGATAGTGGTTTCCATCTGATCTAGTAATTCTTTGCTAATATCATCAAAAATCAAATGCGCTTCGTCGATAAATATTATCAATTTTGGTTTGAGAACGTCTCATTCTTCAGGAAGTTTGATATATGTTTCAGCTAGTAGTGATAGCATAAAGGTAGAGAATAGTTTTGGGTAAGACTGCATATTTGCGAGTCTGAGTATGCTGATTACTCATTTGCCACCACGAGTCATCATCAAATCCTCTACATCAAATGATAATTCTCAGAAGAATTTACTTGCTCATTGTCATTCTAATTGTATAATATTGCGAAGTATTATACTAATAGATGATTCTGAGATTTTACCATATTCTGCCTCTATTTCTGTTTTTCATCATCATATAGATCGTTGTAGCAATTTTTTGATATCTTCTAGATCTATAAGTATATATCATTTATCACTCGCATATTTGAATAAAATTGACAATATGCTTTCTTGGACTTCATTTAGTCATAATATTTTGGCAAAAAGTATAGGTCAAAACTCACCAACTGTAGATTTTAGCTGAGCACCGTCTTTGCCATCTAGTGATAAGAATTCTACAGGAATGTTTTGAGGCTCTCGCTGGATGCCTATTTGGTCTATTCTAGACTGCACTTTATCATTTAGGCTTCATGGCTGACTGATACCAGAAAGATCTCATTTCATATCCATAACCAAAACAGGTATACCGCTAATAGAAAATTGCTCGCAAAGATATTGAAAAGTCTTGGTCTTACCTGTACCCGTAGCTCATGCTATAAGTCAGTGGCGGTTTAGCATGCTTTTGGGTATGGATACATATTTGCCGGTGCTGATAGAGTCGCCAAGCATAGCTGCGCCTAGTATTATATCAGTTTCTGGATTCTGTCCGTAGCTGGTCGTGATTACAGATTCTAAGTCTTTGATAGATTTGGTCATAGTTGGTTAATTGGATTATTAAATATATATATTAGTGGTATAGTTTGACTATATGGGGATTTTGCTAGACTTATGCTAATATATATCATTATGATTTCATATATCAAAAAATATATATTCTACATTATCATTTGGTAATTTTATGACTCTATAATACAAAGTTCTCAAATCATATCCAATAGAAATACTTCGTATTGTATCTTTGTTATTTATATTTATTTTATGTTTTCTGAATTTTGGGTTTTCTTCGTTTGCAAAAAATTCTAATATATTTTCTATAAAAATACTTTCATTGTATATTCATTTTTTGTCTAATCTTGCTATAGCTTTTTCAAATTTAGAAGTAATTTTTATTATTTTTTGCATTTTTTAGCATTCAAAAGATCATAAAGTTTTTAATGTTCAATTTTTTTCTTCTTTTTTTGCTTGTGCTAGATTTGTAATAATATTATTTATTTGTTTTTCTTTATTTGATTTATCATTATCTATAGGGACCAAAATCATTATTTTACCACTAGTATATTTTCACATAATACTAGAAATTGGTCTGTCTAGCATAGATTTAGTTATTTTTTTGGTGATTACCATTTCTGTCATCATGATAGTTTTTGTGTATGTAAATTATTATATATATCAGTGGTATAGTTTGACTTTATGGGTTATTAGAAAATCATAAGTCGTTCTTTATCTGATAAATTTTCTCTTATATTTAGTCAATATAATATTTTTAACCGTAACGATTTTATTAATTCTAAATATCATAGTTCATCAAACGATCTTGATTCTCAGTCAAATTGTATTATTGAGTATATATAATTATCTACCTTTGGTGCTTGTATATAAAATCAATTATTTTTTATATTTTCTCCCAAAAATTTTTCAAATTCATTATTATTTGTTATGGTCATTGTAAATTTCTGGTTAATATAACTTGATTTATTATATCTGTATGATATATATATATTTATATCAGCATTTTTTACAAATTCTTTATCAAAAAATAAAAAATTACAATATTTTAATCATAAATTTATTTCAATATCCGATCATTTATTTATTTCAATATCCGATCATTTATTTATAGTTGATCATATATGTTCAATATTATTTGTAATCCGATTTCTTATATAGTCTTTATTTTCTTTTATATATATATTCTTTATTGTTATATCTGATCATGATTCATGTCTTACATTACATATATGTATATCTTTGCATGTTTTATTTCCACAGTAAACTATAAATCAACATGTTTTTTCGGAATGATTTTGTGGAATTTTATTTCAATGAAAATCATATGGTCTCAAAAACGGTTTTTCAGAATTATTTTTTTGATTATTATTGGAATTTGCATTATATATAAAAGTAATTAAAGCGATATATCATCAAAAAATGGCTATAATTTTATCAATATTTTTTGCTATATCATCAAACAAATAATTATTTTTATATAAGTAACCAAAAAAAAATATTAATCATAAAGTCAAAATTCCATATCGTCATCACATTAATCTAAATAAATATCTTACTATCATTTTTTTTATTAAAATAACTAAAATCAGAATATATCACCAATATATATATTTATAACTCAAAATCAATTTTTTGTAAAAAGTCTTGTAATTTATAATTTTATATATTGCTTGAACCACTATCATTTAAGAATACAGTACAGAGGTATTTTTTTATTTCAATGCAGGACGTATATATGCATCTCTACGATATGTAATTGTTTAGGTATGATGATAACCTTTTATATATAAAAATTATTATCATATATTATTTTCAAGTAAAAAAAACTTTGCCAAATTTATGACAAGTTTCGCAATGATGTGGGAAATCGTTAAAAGATGGATATTAGGGATGTAGGTTTACTAATAATATCAATTATTTATATATATCTCAGCGACTACCTAACTTTTTGATAATATAAGTATTTTGATTTTTTTGATATATTAGTCTCAAATCTCCGAATCTTACTCTATACAAATCATCATATCATTCCATTTTTTTGACATCATAATTACACTCTTTTTATTATATAATTTAGTTTAGTGAGTATACTGTCTATCTAACTACTAAATCCTTGTATTATTATAAACAGAAAACTCGGATTTATTTAGTTGATAGACTATATCTATATTATTATTTTTGAGATCTAGCAAAAAATCATCAATTCTTTTTTTGATTTTGAATGGTAGTTTTTGGTAGTATTTTATCCATTGATCTGCCATTATTTGATAGATCTAATTTTGGATAAAAATGTATCTATATCCTGATCTACATCTACAAATCATGAATGTTCATAATATCTAGGATCTGTATCTATATTTTTGGTAATAATTCCAAAATCTATTCATCCATCTATATATGACTTCATACAGTAGTTCAAAAATCACTTCAAAGTAAATCAATTAGCTTTGAGTTTCTGATTTGCAAGAGTTTTGATATTTGCATCAGTGGAAAATGCAACTTGAGTAGTAGACATGATGTATATATTATCATAATAAAATCATAACTATATTATAACTATATATATATTATTTTCAAGTAAAAAAAACTTTGCCAAATTTATGACAAGTTTTCTGATATAATATATATTAACGAATCATTCTTCTATCTGAGTCAGTAGTAGTCATCTCACGAATTTCTCTTTCTGTTTGTTTTGAATTTGCTATAATTTCTTCTGCTGTAATAGTTGAACATTTATCGTTTCTAAATTTAAATTTATGTTTTACAAAAACTTCTTTAGTAGTTCCTGGTTTTGAGTAATTATATTTTTGCAAACTAGCATTATAAATTTTTGATTCCATTTTTATTAATTCATTTGACTGATGTTCATTTCTATTT
>JAYWGF010000191.1:0-4109 GCA_043778395.1 bacterium
ATAAACTAATAAAAGAATACATAGAACAACAATGACAAAATGAAATTAAATTAGATTAAAAAAGCCCCCAGCTTTAGCTGGATTGGGATGTTTACTTCATAAATTATTTATCTACCAAATATATATACTATGGACCCAAAATAAAATGTAATAGTTTTTGATAAATTGTCACAAGCAAAACAAAATGAATTATTAGTAAAAGAATTAAAAAACGATAAAGTTACAAAAAATGAAGTTACTAATATTCTATCAAAACTCAATTTAGAATCGAGATTGTATGATATATTAGATATTGCAAATGTGTGAGAATTTCTAACTACCAAATTATCTATACAACAAAAAACAATAATATATAATAATTTGGTCGCATTGAATAAGAATTCAGATAATATTTCTAAAATACAATCAAGTGATTTGCCAGAACAAAAATTATGAATAGACTCTAAAAATCAATCAGAAATTTCACGAACAGTAAAAATTGACTGAAAAGAATATATCAAATCAGTTTCAGACCTTTTTGCTACCGATAAAGATTTCAAAAACTATATACAACCCAGTGATAAATTTATACAAAAAAGAAAACAAGTAGAAGAAAAGCTATCAAGAGAAAAATGAAGTAAATTTGAATTTGTAGATAGTAAATATATCTTATGATAAGATATAGTAGATAGTTATACTAGAGAACATCTAGAACTAAATTTCAAAATTACTGAGGCAATACTAAATGATCAATATGAGTGAAACTTGTTTGAATTCCTAAAAGCTTCTGGATTGGTAAAATTTGATCAAAATACTGGCAAAATACTAGAATCTGAGCTTACTTCTTGCTGCGGTAGCGATGGCAATTGGTATGGCAGCCGATTGGGCAATTGTGGGTGTATTTGGCTTCGTGCAGTCGATGGCAATGGTAAGCCTATTTACATCAGATTCTATGAGGATTCAGCTTATTGGAACTGCTACTCTGCTGCTATCACTATGCGTGTTGGTTCTGAGAAGAAGGCAGCTTAGTTTATGGACGACTGACAATCTTAATACTTCAAAACTTTAATTTATCATATGTAGTCAAAATTTTTTGGCGGTGGACAGAATATATTGTATTTTGTCCATTTTTTTTATACACCAAAAACATATTGAAAAAAGCGATTGCTTTGATATATATAGTGATATATTTATACAAAGTATAACACATGTCAAAAATACTATCAATAGTCATACCAGCATACAAAGAAAGTCAGAATATATCTATGATATACAATAGTATACTAAATATTATCAAAAAAATAGATAATATAGATTATGAGTTTATTTTTGTAAATGATGGTAGTCCTGATAATACATGGCTAGCTATAAAGGCTCTATGATTGCAAGATGCCAAAGTAAAATGAGTCAATTTGAGTAGAAATTTTGGTAAGGAAGTAGCGATAAGTGCAGGTATAGAGTATGCTAGCGGAGATGCGGTATTGACTATAGATGCCGATGGCCAGCATCCTGTATCCAAAATACCTGATTTTGTAAATAAGCGAAAAGAGTGATATGATATAGTCTACAATAAAAGACCGACTATAGAATGAGCTAGCTTATTCAAGAAAATAAGTTCCCATTGATTTTATTGGATATTTAATAAAATTAGCCATTTTGAATTAGAGTCTCAGACTACGGATTATAGATTATTGGATCGCAAAGTCGTAAATATTTTCAAAAAATTTGGTGAAAAAAATAGAATATATAGATGACTTATAGACTGGATTGGATTTGATAAATTTGCGTTAGAATTTGATGCTTTGCCAAATCCTGCATGACGCGAAGCTAGATATAATTATAACAAATTACGAAATCTAGCTATAAATACTATTACATCATTTAGCGTTCGGCCACTAAAATTTGTATGATATTTTGGTCTAATAATTACTATTATTAGTGGATTTATAGTTTTGGTTATATCACGAAATATATTTTTTGGCAATAGACTTTGATTTACAAATTTGTGATTAGTAGTTGCTATAAATACTTTGCTCTGAGGAATTATGATGATAAGCATCTGACTTATAGCTGTATATATAGCACAAATTCACGAAGAAATCAAAGATAGGCCATTATTTATAGCCAAAGATTTTATTAATATAGATAATATATAGTCTGACTTACTATATATAGTTATTTTTATTTGAAATAAGTCAGAATATATCTATGATATATATATTTATAATGTAATATAATTTTTATGAGAAAATTGATAAAAGAGCTCCGCTCAAATATATGAAAACAGGTAAATGTGCAGTGATTTTTACATAACCGAGTAGCCAAAAAAAGCTTTTGATTTTTGACTTTGCGTGATCGTAGCGGTTTAGGTATGATTATAGTAGAGTGAGAAGATCAAATGTCAAGACTTGAAGGTATGCAGGTTGGTACTGTATTATCTATAGATGGTACTGTTTTTGAAGAGCCAAATAATAAGAAATTTGGACTTGAAATAAAAAATGTAGATATAAGTGTGCTACAGGCTGTGAGTCATGTGAATGGTATAGATATATCAAAAGATGATCTGAATTTGGAAATGGAAACAATGATAGATAATCGTATATTTACACTTCGTCACCCCAAACAGTCTGCTATATTTAAGATATATGCCAATGTAGAAAAATCTATAAGAGCATTTATGGACTCAAATGATTTTACTCAAATAAATACACCCAAAATAATATGATTTGCTACTGAGTGATGAGCTGAGGTATTTGATTTTGATTATTTTGAAAAAAAAGCATGTTTGGCTCAAAGTCCTCAGTTTTATAAACAAATTATGTCAGCGGTTTACGAAAGGGTTTATGAAATAGGTAAAGCATATAGAGCAGAAAAATCTAATTCTTCTCGTCATATATCTGAGATACTCATGCTTGATATAGAGATGTGATTTATAGATTTTGAATTTCTGATGTGATTTATAAGTGATATGCTTATAGATGTTTGTGAATCTAGTCGATCTAGCTCTAGTTTATATTTGGAATTGTTAGGTTCTACTAAGCCTGTTCTTCCCAAAAAATTTCCTCGTATAAGCGTAAATGATTTGCATGATATGTATTTTGAGGCTAGTGGTGAAGATTTAAGATGAGAATGAGATATATCTAGTGCAGAAGAGAAATTTATTTGTGAATATAGTGCAGCTAATCGATTATCTGATGCTGTTATAGTAACCTGATTTGCGTGGTCTGATGCTAAGTTTTATCATATACAAAATCTAGAAAATCCGCTGGTAGCAGAAAGAGCCGACTTGCTATTTCGTGGAGTAGAAATAGCTACCTTGACTATGAGACAGACTGACTATGACAAACTTATATCTCAAATACAATCCCAATGAATAGATCCTACAAATCCATGATTGGCTTCTTATCTTGATGCTTTCAAATATGGTATGCCTAAAACTTGATGATTTGGATTTGGTATTACTAGATTGGTACAAAAAATAATATGATTGGCGAATGTAAAAGAAGCAGAGTTATTTCCTAGAGATCGCAATAGACTGACTCCATAGTATCATATATATTAGTAATATATTTTGACTTATATATAAATTAGATAAATATACTATAAATAAAATAAAAAAAGCTTTGGAAAACCAAAGCTTTTTTTAATTATCTTCCCCAACCAATATATGGCGATTTTCTGATGAGCAACTGTTTATCATTTTCTGTAAAATCAAACTCATATCCATCAAATAATTTCATACAAGTTTTTACAAATTCATGTTTAGTTTCTTTGATTAATCCATTTTTTGATAAATTAAGCTTACCAATGCCATCAATTTCTATATATTTTATAGAATTATCTATTGATGAGAATCTTCTAAATTTGCCTGGTAACCTCTCGATACATAATGGAGATTGCTTTTTGTCAAATTGCTTAAATTGAATAGTTTGTTTTACATCATTTGGTAATTTATACCAAGCATTGTAAAAAAATTTTTGGAAATCGGATAATTTGTTGTATTCAAACATTTTTTTTGCCCATTTTTTGGGACTTTATTTCCACGTAGTGGGTTTAAAACCCCCAGCTTTAGCTGGACACGGTGCAACGAAGTTGCAAAGTAATGGGATATATATAATAATGGTATTTAG
>JAYWGF010000192.1:0-4094 GCA_043778395.1 bacterium
GGTAAAATTGCATCAACACTTTTTACAATAATACATTCATAATATATATAGTAGTAAATCACTATATACATAATTATCTATCTACTGTTTGTAATACCAAGTTTTATACATAATCTAATACTAGTATATAAAATACTAATTTTATTCCAAAAATATTTTAGATAAAAAATGCAAAAATACTATTTTAAAAAAATTTATTCATATATCAAAAATTAAGATAAAATTTAAGTATAAATTTTTCAAAAATGCAAAAATATTATATATTGAATATAAGGTCAGAATATATATGATTTGTAAGATTTATTGATACAAATATATTATGAAAATATGAATAGTCTGACTACCAAATGTAGGTAAAAGTACTTTATTTAATGCATTGACCAAAAGTTATGCTGCTGATGCTGCAAACTTCCCTTTTTGCACGATAGAACCAAATATATGAATAGTAGATGTGCGCGATAGTAGAATCGACAAACTGGCTCAGATTAGTAATTCTCAAAAAATCATTTATGCAAATGTAAAATTTGTAGATATAGCGTGATTGGTAAAATGAGCAAGTCAGTGAGAAGGTTTAGGTAATAAGTTTTTGGCTAATGTGCGCGAAGTAGATGCAATTGTGCAAGTTTTGAGATATTTTGCTGACGAAAATGTGCTTCATGTACATGATAAAGTAGACCCAATATATGATAGTGAAATCATAAATACCGAATTGATAATTAGTGATATGGAATCAGTCGCCAAACAATTGCCAAGTTTAGTCAAAATATCCAAAAAAACAAAAGAGCAAGAAGATATATATGATATATTATTATTGTGTGAAAAAATATTAAATCAAGGTAAATATATATATGATATGATACATGATTTTGCACCCGAGCAACTCAAAATCCTCAAATCATTAAATCTTATCACTAGTAAACCATTGATATATGCTATCAATGTAGCCGAATCTGACCTAAATAAATTTTTGGATATAGAAAATGATATATCATCAAAACTTGGTAGCAAAAAATGTATAGTCTTATCAGCTAAACTTGAATCAGAGTTGCAGGATATGGACGATAATGAAAGAATAGAATATATATCTGATACCGTAGGTAATAAATTTCAAGATTACAGCGACTACCCTACTTTGGATCGTCTTATCAAATCAGCTTTTGATACCGTAGGTTTGCAATATTATTTTACTACTTGAGAAAAAGAGACTAGAGCTTGGACTATACCCAAGTGATCCACTGCCCCACAGGCTGCTGGCGCTATACATACTGATTTTGAGAGATGATTTATCAAAGCAGAAATAGTCAAGTATGATGACCTCATAGCTGCAGGCACTTGGTCAAAAGCCAAAGAAGCAGGTAAATTATGACTTCAGGGTAAGGATTATATCATGCACGATGGCGATGTAGTAGTGTTCAAATTTAATGTGTAATGTCTATATATATTAGTGATATATTCTGACTTATATATATTTGATAAAAAAAATCCCCAGAAGCAAATTACTGCACTGAGGGTATTTTTTGTTTATCAATTTTTTTTTATTGATTATGGTAATAATTATAAAGCTCTTCATTATTTCAATCGCTTTTAAAAATATTATCTCGAGCTTGTTTTGTTTTTCAAGGATGAACTTGTTTTTTGCTTTCATTTTTATTAAAGTTTATACGATTTGCGGCATTTATTGCATCATAAGAATTACTAAAACGATATATTGGCGTATCATATTCTATATAACCCGCTCAACTCTTGTCTTCTGAAATAGCTGTTTCAAATTTAATAGGATTTTTTTCTTTAGGTAAAATATAATTTGGATTGGACTGACTAAAATAAATTTTAAAATTATTTCCATCTCTTGCTATAATGGTATCAAAATTATAACTATGGACAACATAATCTCAGTTAATTGATTGATTAATTTTTATATCTCATCTTTCTTTTCTTTGATTAGGGTTTTTATTTCGTCGTAAAATAAAATTTTTTTCTATATCTTTTTGTGCCTCATTTGCTACATTTTGCAAATCCTTATACGGTATAATTTTTATATATATAGGGCGCGCTTGTGGTCATATTCATTCCCATCTTTTACCAGACAACGCATCATCTAGTGACTTATGGATACTAATATTTTTAGGATCTACTCCAAGCTTTATAGCCATATCTTTTTGAGCATTGCTACGATAATGATAATGCAAAAGTTCCCAATATTTATATATATTATTTCCATTATAGTCCAATCATTCCATGGTAAAATCGTCTGACTTTATATTATTATATTTTTTTTCTATATCTATTATTTTATCAACTCAAGAATATATTTTTTTTATTTCTCAGTTATTATTTTTATCTATAATTTTTATATATATCTTTTCTCCAGCTTTTGGCGCTATGTCAGTCCATTCTTTGTCAGATATTGCATCAGCTTCAGATCTATATATATTTATATTACTAGTATCAACTTCTACTCAAGTTTTTTTTATCTTAGCCACAAGAGATTTTTTTGCCTGATCTATAGATTTATTATCTCACTTGGCGGTATACATATATATTTTATTTTTATTTTTGTCCAAATTTTTGCATGTAGTAAATCATTCTTTACCATTCAGCAAACTATTTCGTTTTTTATATATATCATCTTTAGCTATTTCTTTGCTTTGTGATTTTTCTGGTAGTTCTAGATTTGTCATTTTTTTGTTTTTATTTTATAAAAATATATTATCTTTTTGGTGTTATTTTGCTTGCTTCATCTATAGGATTTGTATATTTAGTTCAATTGCTACTTCCTAAGTCTTTGATATATATATTTCAATTTTCAAGTTTTATAGCTATGTGCTCTCTACTAACAGTACCAGAAAATCAACTATAAAATTTTCCGTACTCACTACTTTTTCAAGGAATGTGAATATTTCATCTATGTTCATATTGTTTTCATAACTCATTGTTTTTAGGATTTCTTCATATTATATATTGCATATTTTCTATCAAAGTAAAGTTTTTTTGTCATTCATTAAGCGATAATCACTTTGATCTATTTATTACTTCTATTTTATTAGATTTTGTATTTTGTGCTATTTGTATAGCATCTTCTGATGTTCACAATCCAATAAAAGTTCATAAATCAATCTTAGTCCATTCTTTTCAAAGTTCATTAACAAATTCCACCGATAAAACCTTAGAGGTAGATTCTGCTGAATTTTTTTTATCTTCTTCTGATTTTTTATTTGGTTGATTTTTATCGTCTTTTTTTAGCAGTCATTTTAGTTTATCAAATATTCACATTTTTTTTGTTTTTATATATAAAAATAATCAAAAATATACCATAAGTGTATATTAATATTTAGTATAACGAAAATAATTTTTTTGTCAAATAAAAAATTAATTATATTTGTACTGAGTTATATCAAGATATTTTTATTATCTTATCCCTAAAAATATATCCTCAAAAATAATTTTATTATTGAAATCTTTGATAATCTTTTATTTCCAAATTAACTATAAAACAATGGACTTCTTGCGAAATAGTTTGAAAAATACATGAATTATATATTATATTAGTTGTTTACTCAAATATATAATAATTCATGTATAATAATATAAAAAAAAGACCAAGAATATTCAAGAGATTATTATGATTAGATTTGTGATTATTTGATAAAATAATCATAAAAATCAAAGAAACTGAAAATACTAGACTTAATTAAGAGGTTAGATGAAGGAAGTCAAATCTTTCTATAGAAGATCAACTTATACTAATGCTAATGTATTTAAGGTCTTATACTACATATTTTTACTTATGATCTATACTGTGAGTCGATGAATCAAATGCACAAAGAATTAGTATTAAAATTGAGAATATTATTATAAAATGTTGACTGTTTTCTTTACCAAAAAAATCAATATTACAATCAGAATTAGAAACTATAATTATAGATGCAACAGAAGTTCAAATAAATAGACCAAAAAAGAAACAAAGAAAATATTACTCTTGAAAAAAGAAAAAACATACCCTTAAAGCACAAGTAATTATATCACAAAAATGACAAATACTCAGAACTAATTTTGCAAAATGAAGCACTCATGATAAAAAACTATATGATCAA
>JAYWGF010000193.1:0-4046 GCA_043778395.1 bacterium
TAAAACCAAAGCGATTTGGTAAAGAATTAGGGATTAGCAATAAAGATTTATTCAAAAAAATTAATAAATTAAAATAAGATGCGATTTTATATATTCAAAAATTATCATAATGACCTAACTTTTTTGGATATAAATTGCAAAGTTGGCGACTTATATTTATCTCAAAAATGAGAATATTTGCTAGCTATAGGAGAGGATTTGCGATGATTTGAGGATCAGAAGTCAGAATATATAGATGATATAAATAACTCGGAAAATATCACTCTGCATACGATAAATTTTTTGTCCAAAAAAACTATAAATGTAATTCATATCCTTAGTCGTATGTATTTTACTGATATATGAAATGTGATAAAGCTATATATACATGATTTGGAAAATATCATAAAATATAAACCTCTTAGCAAAAAGAAAAAATCAGTTCAAGAATTGTATATATATAGCGATGGGCGAAGTATCAAAAATAGCAGTAATATAGTCTGACCAAATATAGATTTGATAAGCTCATATCCTACCACAGTGCAACAATCAAAGCTTTTTTGGAAGATCAAAAATTGAGTTAGCAATGGCATAGTTTGTACTCATGGAATTATTTTTCAAGATTGGGACAATCTGACTGATATATATATATACGATTCACGAAGACAATATTACAAAAGCCAAAAAGATCCAAGATATGAAACTTTGGAGGTTGTCAAAGTCATGGCAGATATATATAATGCCAAATTGCATATTATGTAATATTTTACTATTTGAAAATAAAGTCAGAATATATTTTTGAAATTATTGATATTGAAAAATGAATTGATATATATAATCTGTAAGTCAGTATATTATACTAATATATCATAAAAAAAATTATGTCCACATCTGACGAAAAACTTTGACAATTACTAAATGTAGTTATAGAAAACTATATAAGCAAATGAGACCCAATTGGTAGTAAATTTTTGCATAGCTTGGAAACATTAAATTTTGCACCGTCCACTCTTCGCAAATATCTAAATATACTAGAAAAAGGTGGACTAGTTTATCAAACCTACAATAATAGTGGTCGTATACCTACTACAGAATCTTTGGGTCAATATATACAAAATTTGATAGATAATGGTGATCTAAACGATGGAGCCGAAAATTTGGATTTGCAGATAGTAGATACACGCAAAAATTTGAGATTGCTGGCCGAAACTATGGGTAACGTAATAGATGGTGTAGTAGTAGGATTTTTGCGCAATGATGAATACTATTATCTAGGTATAAATAATATCCTCAAAGATACAGATACGGATCTAGAAATCACTAGAAGTATTATAAAATTTATAGAAGAAAAACAGGTAATTCCATTTATAGACAAAAAAATACTCAAAAAAGATCAGATATATTATAGCTTTATAGAGTTTGAAAATAAGACAATATCTATGGTTTATGCCAAGATAATCATGAATGGTTATGATGGTATAATATGTATAATTTGACCTATTCGTATGAACTATCGCCAAAACATAGCTGTATTACAGGAAGTTATAAAAACATTACAGTAGTATATATATAAGGAAAATACTCTGACTTTAATATATTTATACCAATTTATAAGTAATAAAATAATATATATCAAATGATAAAACTATTATCAGTTTATAATGAAGAAGACAATAAAATTTTAACCTCTCCTTCTAGACTAGTAAATGGAAATGACTGGAATGATTGAACTATCAAGTTGATAATATCAACCATGAAAGAATTTTCAACTAAATATCCAAATAGTATATGATTTAGCGCTATTCAGTTATGATATCCTACCCAATTATTTTATATAAATCTTAGATCAACTGAAGCTTTTAATATAAAAACAGAATTTGAGTCTTTTATAATAAATCCAGTTATAAAGCGAAAATCTGAAGAGACTTTTGATTGATACGAATGATGTATGAGTATAGCTGATCAAGATTGAATACCTACAAATAGACGAAAAGTAAAAAGAAGCGTGGAGATAATTTTTGATTATATAGATGAGTTTGGTATTTTGCATGATGATTGTAAACTATCTTGATTTGCGGCTGTAGTTTTTCAGCATGAATATGATCATATTATGGGTAAACTCATAAATGAGACTTGATATGATATAATATCACCAGAAAAATATCAAATCAAAAAAGAATATTGAGAGAAATTATTTTTGGATTATTAGTATAAATTTATTTTGATAAAATATATATATGTTTCACTATATAAATGGTAAGGTAAAAGAATTTGGTACTGATATATATATAAATAATGATATATTCTGACTTCAGGTTTTTTATAAATGAAATCGTAAATCTGGTGATTTTTTCTTACATCCGATTATAGATGATAATAGTAAGGCTATATATTATTATGCTTTTGATAATCATGAAGCGAAGTCATTTTTTGGTTCTGTGCTCAAAATTAGCTGAATCTGACCAAAAACTGCTTTTCAAATTGCAAATACTGATGCTGATGCTTTGAGAAGTGCTATCAAAGAAACTGATTTCAAATTTTTTGAATCGATACCGTGAATTGGTCCCAAATCTAGCAAGAGAATATTAGTAGAACTAAAGTCAAATTTTGCAAAAGAAGATTTAACTAAAATAGACATAGATCAAAAATTGTACAAAGATATTATCAAGACTATGAGATGACTATGATACGATTCAGATAATCTCAAGAATCTATTGCAAAAATGTCCTATAAAACTTGAAAATATCAATACAAATGAAATTATAAAGCGAGTAATTAGTAATTATTAGCAAAGTGGATTATTGTATTATTGTATTATTTGAGATAAGTCAGAATATATATTATTTATATCCCAAAATATAAATTACAAAAAATTGCCTTTTGTGAATTTGGCAATTTTTGATATATAGTTAGCTGTGTATTATTTATCTTTGGGGATGCGAAATGCTCGGTTGTCTGGTATTCGGTATCATTTTATACTCGTAAGACATTTGGTGACATTGGTTTGTCGGTTTATTGGACTACTGGCATATATGGCTCAATCTTGGTTTCCATAACCAGACAATTTATCCAAAGTATTGTATTTTCATAGATATTTATTTTCTAATGCATAATATATCATGCTGGCTCATTCTGAGGCGCTACCATAATCTACTCTATCGCCACGATCGTTGTTGCCTACATTACCTACATTTCGTGCACTAGCAAAATTTCTACCAAGACTAGTTTCTGCTACAGCTATACATATTCACAAATCTATATCTACATAGCGTCAATTGCTTGCATCTTCTCGAGTTGATAATTTTGCAAATTCACCAAATCAATTTTGATTTAGGTAAGATAATCTTCTTTCTCATACACTATTACCTGGCATGATAGGCACAGAAGACATATCTATACTTCTAGATTGTTTATCTGTAGTAAGTTTGATTTCATATTCCAAAGGTAAAGTTTTTGTATCCATGATTACACTTAAGTCCATTACACCAAATGGACTTATCATTTCTCCATTTTTGTAAACTTCAATATGTAGTTTTGGTCAGTTGCTATTTACTCAAGCTCATCTAGTGCCTGGCTCTCAGCCAGATATACCTATCACTTGTCATCTAGTCAGTTTATCTCATTCTTTGACATATATTTTGTTTAGACTACTCATCATAGTAGTATATCCATTTGGGTGTAATATGATTATATAATTTAGTGCTATTCAGTCATTATTTTTTACTTTGTACACTAATCAGTCAGCAGGTGAGTAAACAGTACTAAACATATCTGAAGATATATCTATTCATTTGTTATTTTTGTCATAGCTAGATATATATTGCATATCATTTCGTGATCATATCATCTGTCTGACTGGATATATTGGCCAACTGAGGTAATTTATATCTTGGCCAGTATCTCACGCACTTACATTATCTAGTGTAGCCTTGGTAGATTGTGATAATGTTTTGGTTTGTGATATATATTGGGCTATAGCGGCTTTTACTTTATTAAAATCATCAAACATGCTTTGGTCTTCCATTTCCAAGTTTATTTTATCTTCACGATATAATTTTATAAAATCT
>JAYWGF010000194.1:0-13304 GCA_043778395.1 bacterium
ATATAGGCAAACTTGACATAAATTGACTAAGATTAAAATATCTATTCAACAGTGATATATATATGAGTGAAGTACAAACAAATGATATAATATAAAAAATAACATAAAATTTATTAAAATCATATATATATTATATGGTTTTATCTATGAAATTATTTATCTGTATCACAAAATCTGCAGTTTCTGGATCAAGTTTGAGAAACTCATCGTGAATGGTGATAGTGTTGATAATATCTCACTGGCTTATTATATTTACTATTTTTTGATCATCTGCATCTACTACTTTACCAAAAACAGTATGCTTACCATCTAGTCGAGTAGTCGGCGTATGTGTAATAAAAAATTGGCTACCATTGCTAGCTGGTCAGCTATTTGCCATAGATAATATACCCGGAGCATCATGTTTTAGATCTTTGGTAAATTCATCACCAAATGCATATCATGGTCATCAAGTGCCAGTACCCTGTGGACATCCAGTCTGTATCATAAAATCAGATATCACGCGATGAAATTTGAGCCCATCATAAAATCCACCTTTGGCCAAAGTTACAAAATTGGCTACAGTCATAGGTGTCAAATCTGCATGTAGTATCAGACGGATATCTCATTTATTTGTGTTTATAGTTGCTTGATGTGTCATAGTTATTTTTTTAAGGTTTATAAATTTTTAAGATTATTTTTATAGACAATATATATATTCTGACTTCATTTTCAATTACTAATCATATATACTTTCCCCGCACTTGCTGCGGAATTCTGACCTTATTTTCAAATATAAAAAGACTCAGCTAATCAAATAGCTAAAGCAAAGTAAAGTCAGACTATTCTTATTCTATAAATATATACATTATAAATCTATTTCTAGCATAATAGGGCAGTGATCTGATCATGTAGGGCCATATATATCTGGAAAATGTTGGAAATTTATGACTTTAGATTTGATTTTTTCACTAATGCAGGCATAATCCAAACGCCGTCAGACATTATTGGTTTTGGCTCATGCGCGATATGACCACCAAGTATAACTGTCAGTCTGCTCAGGATGTAGATGACGAAATACATCTACCATGCCGTTTGCCAAAAATTCTGTAATCTTATCTCTCTCGATTGGCAAAAATCATATACTATCTTTATTTTCTTTAGGCCTTGCTATGTCTATTTCTGTATGGCATATATTATAATCTCACATCACAATTATATTTTTGTCTTTATTTTGATTTATATATTTGATGAGTTTATCATAAAAAGCAAGCTTATAGGTCAACATTTCACTACCATCTGCACGAGTTCATCCATTTGGAAAATATATATTTAGCAATAAGTTATCATTCCGTTGTACCTCAGTCACTCTGCCATCTTCATGAAACACCTCATCATCAAAAATACTACAAGCCGCGTGTTTTATATTTTTACTCAAGATCGCAGTACCCGCATAACCCGCTCTAGTGCCAGCATGTCGACATATATCATATCACATGTTTATCACTTCTTGAGGACATTGGTTCAAAAACGCCTTTGTCTCTTGTAGACAGATAATATCAGGTCCAAATTCCTTTACCTTCTCCACAAATCATTTACCTACTACAGCTCTGATTCCATTTACATTTCGTGATAGTATTTTCATATTTTTAGATTATTTATATATTCTGACTTATTTATTTATTATTATGGTTTCATTTAGTTCACGAATTATATTTTGTGGAATTAGTTTTTTTATTAATTTTATAAAAAGTATAGTCAAAGTCACATCATCGATTATACCTATAATTGGAATCCAATCTGGTATAATATCAATAGGAGATAAAATATATCATATCATCAATACTATCAAAATCTTGATATATAATGGAGTTTTATTACTTATAAATATACGAAAAATCAAAATTACATCACTTTTGGTGCTTTTTCGTAAAGAAGCAAATCGTAAGATATTTTTTTTATTCATAGATAGGGTTTTTATAATTATAAAATTATAATATATGTATTTTATAAAAAAATATAATTTAGTATATATATAATAATCAAATTATCAATAAATATTTACTATTAAAAAACCATAATTTTTTTGATTGTTTATGATTTATATATATAAAAGATATCCCATAATGGGACTGACTTTTTCAAATTGTAATATTCTAGCTTTGTAATTTGATTTACGCTTTTTACTCTCGTTTTGTCTGACTGATAAATCTTGGTCGATTAGCTACAGCTTGATTATTATTATCCATCAAGAATGGAGCTACATCAAATTGAAGAAGATTAAAATCTAAATCTTTTATATGATCTTGTATATATATATCTAGTTCTTGTGGGTTTTTTATATCAATTTTATTCGCTAGATATGATCGATCAGGTTTTTTGGTAATTCCACTAATAAATATAATATCCCAAAAATTTATTCACTTCATCCTCTTCCTTTCAAAAACTGTATATAATTTTTGGGCTAAAATCAATTCTATAGGATAGACCAGTATATCAGTTATTACATCAAATTTTGATAATTGCTTAATAGCTGGCGTATATATATGATTTTGTGGAACTATATCTATTTGTATAAGTATTCTAGTATTTTCCATATTTGCCAATCCGTTATCATACAGTAGTTTTGGTGTCCTAATATGACAATGAAATGCTCACTTTTTTATAGTTCTAGTTTCTATTTCTAGTCATTCTTTGGATAGTTCGGATCTGATTACTTGTCATAGTAGTTCAAATTCTTCATAACTAAGTCACAAATTATCAAAATCCAAATCTTCCGAAAATCTAGGATTGCCATAGCCGATTCTCAGTGCAGTTCATCACAAAAATACTAGCTTATTTCCATATTTGCTATTATAAATTGTTTGTAAAATTTTGTATTGTAGATATTCTTTTAGTATAAAGGCATCTTTGTTGTATAGTCATGGATAATATGTTTGGACTTGTGATAAGTTAAGCATTTTCTTTTACTAATTTGATAAATATATTTATGATTTTCTGGACTCTCTGTGGATAATATGTTGCAAATTCTGATAAAGTCAAAATATCCCCCTTCTCTCCAAAAATATAATAATTAAACCTCATCTCATCTAAGTCGTCCTCTGATTTTATCTCTGGATGTAGATATATATAGTCTAGCAAAACCTTTTCCAATCTCCCAATTTTTACCATTTTTTCTCAAATTTTGACTATATCATATCATCGCATGAGTTCTGGCTTTATGCTCTGATATCTATAAGTTCATAACTTAGTTTTGAATGTCTTGGTCTTGTTGCTAGTGACTGCTGTATGTATTCGTACTTCCTCTGGTATCATATCATGATATCTAAGCCCCTGCTCTAGGCTGATATAAGACGGTTCGTATATGATATTGGATATATATTCTGACTCACCACGTTTCGCCATCTTATCTTCAAATATCCAGTATCAGTCAATAATCTTATATATATATCACTTGGCTTGTCGTCTGGTTAGCTGCTTATTATCAAAATCTGGTATATGCAAAAAAACCTGCCTTATGGTAAAAGACCCATATCCCGAAAATATTCTGTAAAATTCTATGTATTTCATAATATATATATTATAATTACCAAAAATGGTATATACAAGAAATATTATAATCAAATTTTCTAAAATTGCAAGTAAATTATCAAAAAAATCATAAACTTTGGAAATGGCTTATGATTTATGTATATAATGGGGATAGGCTGACTTTATGGATTATAGCATTATTTATGATTGTATATTGATTTTATATATCAATAATTACAAATGTATTTGTCATTTAAAGATATTCATATTATGGTATTCTAAATATTTTTCTCTACCTGTAATTTTAAATTCAAATTTTTGTTTATCAATTAAATTTAATCTTTTTTGATTCATGGGAGATATATATGGTGACACATGCATAATTCAAGAGTCAGTAAACGTTATAAATCATTGATCAAATAGTTTATCATATGTAGGGCTTAGTGTTAATCAATTTAAATAATCAATTTTTTCATGATCTTCTGCTATTGCCCAAGGTTTAATATGGCTAGCTATCAATAATCTCTCGTCATTTACTCATGTAATTATACAAGAACTTATATCATGTAATAATCTTTCTCTATATTCTCACTGTCATTTTCTTGATTTAACTATTCTTTCAACTTCCAATCTATCCTTATTTGAAATATTTTTTGCTAATAATCTATTTTGTAACTTTTTTTCTATATTTAATATTAGTTGTGGATGATTTTGGCTATTATAAGTATAATCTAAAAATAAATGAAAATAAAATCAGACTTCTCATGTTGATGTATCTTTTAATTTTAATATTGTTAAATATGATATATTTGGTAAAGATATTTTTCTCATCATAGTGTAAAAGTCAGAATCAGAAGAAATATAATATCTATTTTTATCTCTTTCTCAGTTTTGTGGATTAATTTTAAATTTTAAAAATGATTTATCCCATAAAGAAATTTCATTTTTATATTCAATTCGATGTGGTGTAATATTTTTTTGATATAGTTGTTCTTTGAAATCATACTCATACTTAGCATCTTCTAAAAATTTCAAAAAATCATTCTTTACAAAAAAACAATTTCATTGAAACTTATTAAAAAAATCATTAAATGATAATTCGCTATTGGATTGTCATATATATAATCTAGCCTCTCAATGTCATCATCAAACTTTGTTAGTTTTAACAAAACTATCAGCCATAGTTATATATGGTAATTCATCAAGTAATTCAAAATTTTTTCATAGTAAATTAATTATTTGGCTCATCGAATATTTTTGGCAATAAATGAATAAATATATTTGAAACTATACTATTTCATGCTTGTTTATAGGATTGGGTATCACTAACTACTATTTTAAAATCATCAGAAAATCACATAAGTCTTAGACACTCTCTTGGTGTTAATTTTCTTAATCTATCTCATCTGGTAAAATAATTATCCACTCATGCTCTATGCATTTTGGCCATTGTTGATAAAAGTGGTCTAGCTACATCTAAATCGGTAACTGGTTTTGTGGAAAAGCTTTTAGTTCCGCTAGATAAAACATACCTTTTTACTTTGTCTGATAAAAAATATTTTTCTTCTATATTTTTTGACATTGTTTGTGTAATAAAGTCTCAATGCCAATTAAATTGCTGATTAGCTTTTTGGCATAATGCAATTTTTCAATCTATTTGTGTATATCTTTTTTTTATATTTTTTTCACTGGTAACAAAATTAATTCACTTTTCTCATAAGTAATATTTACTATCAGGATTATCTTCCAATAAATCCTGTACTGTTATGTCCAATTCAACCTTTTCTGGAAAGTTAAATTTTTTAAACATTTTTTTATCCTTAAATCATACCAAAAAAACCCTTTCTCTATTTTGAGGTATTCAGTAATCTCTAGCGTTTAGTATTTTCCAATCAAAGTTATATCATAGTTTAGAAAACTCTTCAAGTACATGTTTTCGAGTTTCTCCTCATTCATGAGTTGTTAATCATTTGACATTTTCAAAAATAAAAATACTAGGTTGAGATTTTTTGATGAAATTTATATATGAAAATATTAAGTTTCATCTATCGTCTCATAATCACTTTCTTTTTCAAACCATAGAAAATGATTGGCATGGACTTCATCATACAATAATATCTATTTTTCATTTATATTTAGATCAATCAATGGAGCTTATATCATCATACCATTTTACATCTCAAAAGTTAGCGATGTATGTTTCTTTGCAATATTTATCAGTATCACAAGCAAAAACTATTTCATGATTTAATCACAACCTTTTTAAGGCGTGCTCTACTGATCATATTCATGTAAATACTGTAGCTATTTTTATCATAATGGATATATCCTTAATTAAAAACTATTTTATATATATAATAATTATTTGATATATATTTGCAATATCTCATAAAGCCAGACAATCCCTCTTCTCTAAATAAAAAAACCGCCAAATTGACAGTTTTGTATATATACTATGGTGTAATTCTATTTGCGTATCTTGGGAATGGGATAGTCTCGCGGATATGATGCAATCCACAAAGTCGGCGAACTATTCTCTCTAGTCCATAACCAAATCCACCATGCGGAACAGAACCGTATTTACGAAGATCTAGATATCGATCAAAATATTCTTCTGGCAAATTATGATCTTTGATAGCTTGTAGTAGTTTTTCGTAGCTATCTTCACGAGTACCGCCTCAGATAACTTCACCACAACCTTCTGGAGCCAATAGATCAGAACCTAATACAGTTCATGGATTCTTTGGATCTTCTTTGAAATAAAATGATTTGAAGCTCGTTGGGAAATTGGTAAGAAACATTGGCTGAGTGATATTTTCGCAATATTGCATTTCTTTGTCTGATCAGATATCTTCTCACTGTTTGACATCATATCATAGTTTTATCAATTCATCTACTCGGTCTTTGTACTGTACTCTTGGGAAAGGCAAAGTGATATTGCTAAGTAGAGTGGTATCTCTGCCAAGTATTTCCAAATCCTGTTTATTTAGAGTCAAAACTTCTTGTATGATATAATATATGAGCTGTTCTTGGACTTGCATGTTTTCCTCCTGAGTAGCAAAAGCCATTTCTGCATCCATCATCCAGAATTCATTTAGATGTCTTCTTGTTTTAGACTGTTCTGCACGAAATACAGGTCCGAAATCAAATACTCTGTTATGCCCAAAAATCGCCGCTTCTATATATAATTGACCACTTTGAGATAGGTACATTTTTTCACCATTTACATGCTCTACTTCATAAAGGTCTGTAGTACCTTCACAGGCATTTGGTGTAAAGATTGGTGCATCGATTTTGATAAAATCATTGGCTCTCATCCAGTCATATGTCGCATGGATAATAGTATCACGAACCTTCATGATAGCTACTTGTGACTTAGATCTGAGATACAAAGCTCTATTATCAAATAAAAATTCTGGACCATGATCATCCTTGGTACCAAGCGGATAATCTTTACTATTCTGATATATATATACATCACTTACCTGTAGTTCATATTCTTCTTTTTTTGGGTGTTTGCTTATCACACCAGTCACTGACAATGACGACTCTTGACCTAGCGATTCTACTGATTCAAACTTACTAGCTTCTAGTCATTCTGCAGATCATTCTTTTTTCTTCATGATGATACACTGCATATATCCAGTCCCGTCGCGAAGTTCCACAAAAGCAATCTTTCCGCTTGATCTGATGTTTTGTACCCATCATTGCAATGTCACTTCTTGATCAACCGTTTCAGCTGATATGTTTTTGATATAAGTTTTCATAATTTTTTATATTATATATATTAAAAGCATTGTCTGACTTGATTATTATTTATATAACTTGTTTTTATTAGTTTACCACATCATTCCTCCTTATATTCAGCAGCAATATTATTTGTTGCATAGTAATATCTTCGTTTATGATTTATGGTACATAGTCATCATTCTGAAGAAAACATCTCAATATAATTTCATTTTCTTTTTCAGAATCAATTTATCAATCACATTGTAGAGTTGCTATTTTGATATGAATCAAATACATTATTAAAACTTCGAATTTTATATTTATTTTTTTGTGAAATTTTAGAAAATGAATCATCAATTGTGTTTTTATCCAAAGTAGCTTTTGATAATTTGTTATTTTTAATATCATAAGCAAAAATATTTAATATCTTTATGCAACTGTCTCAAGTCATTCATTGTTCATTTATACATTTTTTGATTTTTATATCAATATATGGAACATTTACTATGACTTTATTTAAAAATTTAGAGTAACATATTTCTTGTACCAAACTAGTAGATTTATTATCTGTATAAAACTCATCTTTGGTAGTGACTACTTCTTGTTTTAATAATAAATTAGATAGTTTATTATACCATTTTTCATTTTTATAATTACTCATAGGTCCGCATCAGTCAAAAATCTTAGTACTATCAGTAGCAAAACTTACTCAGCAAAACAATAGTCAGAATATTCACAACGTTAAGACTATTTTTTTCATTTTTTTATTTATATATAGTAAATATATTACTTCCTATGAGGGCATCATGGCCAACAGCAAGGTCTTTTTTGTCATCTACTGAGTTGATCTCTGGCTCTAGCTATTCTTTGGTTTTTTCATTTGTCAGTTTTGGTAGAAGTTAGGAAACAGATTCGTTCATTTTTGGCAAGTGGACTTATATTTTGTCGAGTTTCCTTTGCTTCATTATCTACAAATATCTGACTAGCGATGTCTTCAGATAAGACCATGTGTGGCAGATTTTCAAATTCACTTGAAGTCATATTATATTCCTAATATATAAATAAACCGTTAAGTAAATTTGCCTCTATTTCCACATGTTTCAGCGGAATATCTCTACTTGCTTTTGGCTTTGGGTATGTAATTATTATCGTCAGCATCTCGTATATATATAGTTTTTTCTTGATTATAGCAGACATAATAAAATTGATATTTATAAAACTTCATGATATATATCTTAGGCTTGTTTGCTGACATAAACTTTAGTATCACCTCTCTATCACCCCAATTTTCCAAAATTTCACGAATTCATTTATCAAACATCGCATAAGCATGTTTATATTTTTCCAAATAATTCTTTACAGTTCAGTTTATATATATATTTTTGTGCTTATACTGGTCCAATCATGCTTTCTGTCTTAGCTGATTTAGATTATAAATATTGACTCAAGCATCAAAATCTTCTATTGCTAAATTATATTCTTCTAGTGTATCTTTTTTTGTCATGTTTTTATGATTATGATTTATATATATTATTTGGATTGTCTGACTTATTTATAGATTATTATATATTTAGTTCATTACCATATAGCTTTGGCTCAAATATCTTCTTACGTTTTGGTCAATTTGGCTGTTGTGGTTTATTATGATTTTTTAGATCATAGCTAAGAGTATTATTTTTACTATTTACATCGTAAATATATACATCATCAGACATGACTATATAATAAAATTGATATTTTGCAAATTGTAATATATATTGTTTATGGTTATTTATGATTGGATATTGATATATGATTGCTTTTTTATCCCAATTTTGCATTATTTCGTCAAATTTTATCTCAAATTCATCATTTGCATCTTTGTGTTTTTCCAAATATATCTTTACTTTTTTGTTTACAAACACATTTTTTATTTTATACTTATCAAGTTTGTATATATCTACTAATGTTTCAAAACTATCTATTATATTATGTATATCTATTATTTTTGGTAATTTGCTTGAAGTCATAATATTTATTTTATATATATTTTAGGTATATATATGCCCAAAAAACTAATATAACAAAAAGTACAATTTTTTCAACTTGCTTTTTTGATGTTTTTGCAAATATATATATTTGATTTATCAAAAAAATTCATTATAATAAAACATATTTTATAAAATACACAAATATATGAAAAAATATATATATAGTTTATTATTGATAATTAGTGTTTTTGGAGCATTTGTATATGCTGATGATGGCGGGTATACCATAAAATCATATTATACAAATATGTCTATAAATACAGACTGATCTATGGATGTATCAGAAAAAATTGGTGTAAATTTTGCTGAGGCTCGTCATGGTATATACAGACAGATTCCTAACGTAGATCCTCAATGAGATCGTCTCAAAATTGAAAATTTCTCTTCAGATCAGCCTATAGCTAATAAATCTATTAGCGATGGATATTATCAACTCAAACTTGGATCAGCCGGCAAAACTATTATCTGATCGCAGTCTTATGGTATATCTTACACGGTCAAAAATGCTATAAAAGCATATTCATGAACCTGAAGCCAATCTGGACGAACTGAACTATATCGAAATATACTTGGTAATAAGCGAGATACTAGTATAAGCTGAGTCAATTTTATGATATCTATACCAAAGTCTTATATTTTTGCTAGTGGAGATATAGGTATAGTTTATGGATATTATGGGGATAAACTGACTAGTGGCGCTGTGATATACCAATCATGAAACTATATATATGGCTATATAGATCATGTCTTGAGCTCAAATATATGAGCTACTATATGACTAAAATTTCCTACAGGTTATTTTCAAGTAAATTCTAATTATAACAGTATTTTTGTACAAGATCTTTTAGAAAAAATTTGACGAACCTGGCATAAGATTTTATTATATATTTTGCTTATAATTGCATGGTCTGTAGTATATTTTTACGGACCATTTAGTATATCTTTTGACTTCAAACTAAATTATAAAACACCTCGGAAGTCAGATGATTCTATTACTATATATTACAAACCGCCAGTAAATATATCTCCGAATAAGGCATTTTGGTTTTGGTATAATTCCAAAAATCCTAAAATATTTACTGCTGTACTTTACTATCGATGTACTAGCTGACGAGCCAAAATCTCCAAAATACAGTGAGAAAAGTGATGGTTTGGCATACGTACAAAAGATAGATATCATATTATAGAAACCTCTACTCGTCCAAATGGTACTGATGCTGTAGATGATGCTTTATTACAATGATTTTTTGGTAATTATGATGATGTCAAAAATGATATAACTATGAATCAGGACTCTTATACTGATATAGATGATTTACTTTCCAAATTATCTGATATATTTGAGCTAGAAAATATATATTACACCCAAAAAACAAATATATTTAGTATTTTTTGATGATGAAAGGCAGAGCTTACCGAAGAAGGTAAAAAATTATTTGAACAATTGAGATGATATCAAGAATATCTGACCAAAGTAGAAAAGCCAGTTTTGGAAGCTGAACTCAAGGCTGATCCAGATTTCTTCAATAAAACACTTCCTTGGGCTGTATTATTTGGCGTTTCTACCAAATTGCTAGAAGTTGCAGAAGATATATTGGCCAAAGCTGACTGGTATGATAGTTATGATAATATGCCACTTACACCATATATATTTAGTAGTATGAACAATAGTATCAAAACATTTTCTATAGCACCAAGGAGTGATTCTTCCGGCAGTGGATTCGGTGGTTCATCTGGCGGTAGTTTTTGATGATCTAGTTGAGGGTGAGGTGGTGGCTGAGGCTGATGAAGTTGGTAATATATTATTGCTATTGATTATTTAGATTTTATATATATATTGTTTTGGAATAATATTAGGTCAGATTATATTTTATTTATATTATAAGATAAATAGTCATTAAAGTAAATTGCTTTATTGACAGATGGCTATGGATAAATGTTAAGGGTAATTTTAGCAAAATTCCAAAATCTACGTCAAAAATACAAATAATATATAAAGATAATGCAACGAAGCCTGAAAAAATATATTTATAATTTATATATACAAATATGACAACATTGGTAGTAGTTTTGATAATTTTGATGATAGTAGGGATGACTGGTGTAGGTATTTATAATCGCATGATTACACTTCGTAATGCAATTGGTAATGCATCTGGAGATATGGATGTGCAAATGAAAATGAGATTTGACTTAGTGGATAATTTGGTAAATACAGTCAAATGATATGCTGATCACGAAAAAACTACTTTTGAAGAAATAACTAAGGCGAGAACTGGGTTTATGAGCGCTACTAGTCCAGCAGAAAAAGATGCCGCTAGCAATATGCTCACTAGTTCATTAAAGTCTTTGTTTGCAGTTTCTGAAAATTATCCAGAACTCAAAGCAAATACAAACTTTTTGCAATTGCAAAATCAACTTAGCGATATAGAAAATCAAATAGCCGCAAGTCGTAGATACTACAATGCTACTATCAAAGATTATAATGATGCCATTATGACATTCCCAAATAATTTGCTAGCTGGTATATTTGGTTTTGTTAGTCAAACTTGATTTTTGATTACTGACGAAAGTCAAAAAAATGCACCAAAGGTAGATTTTGGTAAATAGATATATATTATATATATAGTCTGACTTAGTATTACTTAGTGTTATGCAATTATAAACAAATACTCAATAATTTCACTAATTCTGTTATCAAAATATTTAAATATTGCGTTTCTATATATTAGAATTAAGATTTTATAAAGATATAATAAATTTATTTTTTTTAATACATATATATGAAAAATATATTAAGCTTATCAATTGTAACAGTGGTAGTAATAATCATAATATGAGTTTTTACTAAAAGTTGACTAATACCAAATTACACATGAATGGAAATTTTATGTAGTAAAAATAATATAAATACTAACATAGAGCAAAAAACCTTTACTGATAAAGTAAATACAGTTGAGGATGATAATAGTGGCACAAATATAAAAGAAAAAGCCCTTGTTGATACTTCAAATTTACCCATAGATAATAATACTGGCGCAAAAATAAAGGAAGAGTCTTTTACTCAAAATTATGATTTCTATAAGAATGAATATAAGGAACCTGTAATTTATTTATATCCAAAGCAAAAGCAGGAAATAAGAGTAGAATTAAATTTCAAAGGTGAAGTATTTGCGCGTTATCCAGAATATAATATAAAAAATTGACGATCAGTAATATCTGACGCAAATAGTAATATAATAGATACAAAAGATAACAAACAATATAGTTATTTATTCTGGGAATGAATTTCTAGTCAAAAGATAATTTATGATACAAGTAAATGATTTGTAGTAAAATGATCTGATGTTAGAGAATTTTTGCAAAATATATTACCGGAATTATGACTTTTACCAAAAGAATATAATGAATTCATAGTCTATCGATATCCAAAAATGATGAATAACAAATATAATTGGATATATTTTGCTGGTAAAGAATATACAGATAATGCAAAATTGGATATAATACCAAAGCCCGACAGCATACTTAGAGTATTCATGGTAACAAAACCATTGGATTATCCAATAAAAATACAAGAGCAAAAATTTGATAAATTTGAAAGGAAGGGCTTCTCTGTAGTAGAACGATGATGAACAGAAATCAAATAATAAAAAAATCCTCAGCTAAATTCACTAGCTGAGTTTTTTGTTAATTATATTTTGAGTCATTGCATTTTTTTGATTTGAAGTATCACGAGTTGCTTATCGCTGGATTCTAGTCATTTGAAGTATAATTTGTATATATATTCGCATTGTGTTTTGATGAGATTGTATATATATATGAGTTTTTTCTGGTCAGTTTGTCACTGTAAGTCTTTTTCAAGTTGCAATTGTAATACTTTGTATTCTGCTGACATAATTTGAGGTTTGGGATGTCAGACTATATCCATAATCTGTATATATATATCCCACAAATCGCTGAGTCAAGATAAATTTATAGAAGATATATTCTGACGAACTCGATCTCAGTCCCGTATCGCTCGTATAATTTGAT
>JAYWGF010000195.1:0-4013 GCA_043778395.1 bacterium
TCTTTGAGAGATGGATTGATGATGATACTATCAAAAATTATTGTTGAGATAAGTGAATTCATGAGAATACTAAATAAAATATTGTACGATCTCGATGCATTTTTGTCAAATTAATATATTTTTAGTGCTTAATTGTAAAAAAATGTAATCAGTTTTTGATTACAACAGATATCAAATTAGGCTTGAAGTTAGTCATGTAAATTTTTCGCTTTGCTAATATAAATCTATTGATTATATATAGGCGGATTTAAACAATCCTTGAACAAAAAACTAGATCAGCCTAAATAGTTTATTGATACACACAATCCCGAATAAATCTAGACTTTATACTATCTTGAATATGTCTTTACAAAATCTTACTAATTTATATGAGGTTATCAAAACAATTAAGTTTGAATTGAAACCTAGTGTCCATACAGAAAAAAGAATCTCTCGACAATCTACATTGAATTATTCGTTGTTGCACAATCACAAAGAATTTTTCACTCAAACAGAGGATATCGCAAGCTGTCAGCAAACGATTCTTGCTCTCTTGCGTGATGGAAATAGACATACTATACAAATCAAAAAAGACTTGATCAAAATGATTGATCCTGAGTTGTATCACAGACTCAAAAAAGAAAAGTTGAGTAGTGTGATCTCAGTATCAGAAATCATCAAAAAAGAGCTAGCTTTTGAATCTCAGCGAACTCAGTATTTGACCAAATATCGAAAATATCTCAGTCAAACAAAACATACATACAATCGGTATCAACATATAGAGACTGCGGATAGTTTCGCTCATGAAAAACCTCGTGCATCAGACATCGCTTTTGCCCAAAAAAAATTTTGTCTGACTCTCGTTAAGTGTAATACGATTATTGAAAGTATTGAATACAAAACGGGAAACACATCGGAAGAGCTAAAGCAAAAGTTGATAGAATATCATCAGAATAAAAACAAAGAAAATCTCATCAAACTCGCTATCCAAAGCTATAAATCATACAATCCAGTAATTGGGTATGAACAGCACCGTTTTGGTCTCAATGCCAAAGCAATACAAAAAAAGGTAGATGTAGATGTGATGGAACAAAAAATAGAGAGTATTAAAAAACAACTTGAGTCTTATTCATTTAAGAATTGAGAAGAAATTTTAAATAAAAATACATATAAATATCAAAAAGATATTGCAACAGAACAATATGATTTATATGTTAAAATTTTTGACGGATATGTTAAATATGGTAATAAACGAATTTCTCAAACATGATATAATATTCCAGAATGAATAATCCAAAAAGATGAAAAACGAAAATTACTCATAGATTCTCAAGAAGATATAGATCAAGAACAAGGCAATAATAAAGAAGAGTTAAAAAAACAATATAAAATTTACAAAAATTGAAAATATGAATTTAATAATCTTTTTTATCAAAGTATTTTTCCAAATATAAAATCCGATTATATTGGTTTATTGAGAACATATAATATACAAGATCTGTCTAAGCTAATCAATCAGCAAGCTAATAACATAGAATGCGTTAGAAATAAAACAAATTGATCAACTAAATATCAAATTGAATGATGAATAACTCAGTTATGTCGCTTACATTTTATCAAAACACGGCGAAATGTAATCTACTGACAAAAAAGATGAGAATTCTTGGCCCTCAATCAAGAGCTTATCAACCAACAACAACTTACTCACTTTGCTCGTCTCGTCAAACAAGGCGAGTCGTATTTTGTTGTGATGATAGATAGAGATCATATTGCCCAGTTAGATACTTTCCCTACCTTAGCAACTTCGGATACACAGATACTAGCATACAACTCATTGACAGCCAAAGCAGTCGGAAAACTCCTTTTTGATAATAATGCATTAAGAATTTTTAAAGATAAAAATCTTGATTTTGATGAACAGTTTGAAGAATATAAACATATTAAAACAATACGAGAAACAAAATCGTACAAAGAAAAATGATCAGAAGATCCACAAGCAAAAACTGATGATCAAAAAAACAATCTGCATCAACTTGTAAAATGGATGAATGATAAAATTCAAATTTTGAACACAACGCTCGAATGATGAGTATTTAATCGAAAGCCTTTTGTGATAGATCAGGATTTTGATACATTACAAGTATTTTTGGATTACATCACCAAATCATGCTATCATTGTGTCTGGAAATGAGTAAATCGAGATATGATCACACAGCGAGATAAAGAGTGAAAAATAGACATCTATCAGCTCTACAACAAAGACTTTGCAGTGCATAGCTATTGTGCAATCACAGAAAGAGATAAAAGATCTCTCACGAGTGACAAAAAAATAGGAAAACCCAATCTATTTACCATTTATCGAGACAATCGATACAAAGATACAACAGGTCAAAATATCAGACTCAATCCAGCAAGCAAACTCTATATCCGTCCAGCCAAAGAAGGCAAAGATATTGATGACTACAATAAGTCTAAAGATTTGAGCAAGGAAAGATTCAGAACAAACAAACTGATCGGAGATTTTCAATTGATTTTTTATCCTACAGTCCATCATCCATCTGATCAACTTCAAAAAATCATGACTGACGCAATCAAGGGCAACCATGCGATCGGTATTGATCTAGGAGAAAATAGTCTCGCGATGCTATGCCTCGTCGATGGAGCATGAAACGTAGTCATAGAAAACAATAAGCCAGTCATAGCTGATCTGACGATGATCAATAGCAAATGAGAATTTATAGAAGAAACTGATTGTCTGATAGGTAGTCAAACATATAAAAGGAAAAATAAATTATTGATAGATAAAGAAATTGACTGATGAAAAGCATATTTTTTGTCAGATCGATTTTCTAATGATGCAAAAAAAATACCTCTCAAAAATATGACTTTGGAGCAATTGCAACAAGCATATACTGAATTGGAAAAACTTGATCCTAAGTATCTCACTATCACTGATAGACAAGGCAACAAAGTTTTTGACTATGCTTATGCATTTGAGTATCTCAGGACATTGAATAAAATCAAATATCATATCCAATCATTTAACAAGTCAGACGATGAAAAAACTCTGATAGAGACCGAATTGATGGACAGTACAAGGATCAGAAATGGCTATACCAGCAAGGTTGTATCATATATTACACTCCTTGCCCAACAATATAATGCCATGATTGTATTTGAAAATCTTGATCAACAGTGAAATGCTTCAGGTACTACGCTATTTGCTGAAAAAGCATTTAGTGGAGTTTCATGAAAAGATTTTAGACATCTCAAATGACTCTCTCCTTATCAATTGATCCAAAATGCAATTATTAGAAAATGTAACTATCTCTTGACCAAAGAATCGGTAGATGCTTCATTTCAAACTACTCCAAGACTTCGTAAACTTCAAGATATAAAAGATCTCACACAAATTAAATGACAAAAAGACTGTGGATGGGGGACAGTAGTTTTTGTTAATGAAGATAATACTTCCAAAGAGTGTCCTGCTTGTACTTTTTCTTTGGTCAAGATGTGACAGAGAGATATTGACTTGCAGAAGAGAACGGCAAAATACAAGTTTTGATGACAATGAAAATATGTTGAGTTGGATTTACAAAAAGAACCTTTTATAGAAAGAAAATGAATTATTGACTACCTGATAAAAAATGAATCAGATTTGAAGCTAATAGAGAAAAGCTGAGATAAAAGAGGTGAAGAATTATTGAAGAATCTTCGTTCATGAATATTTGCGACGAGAATCAAGTATGCAGATCCTTTGGAGTGAAAATTACGAAAAACACAAGATCATATGGTTTGTATCCACTGTGGATATGATACCAGAAAACAAGAATGGATAGATACATATAATCTCAAATCGTGTGATGAGATAGCCGCATATATTGTCGCCAAAAGATGACAGAAGTTTTTACAATCTGGCAATGGCTTGTGACAAATAAAATCTGATGTACTTATCGCCCATAGCGATAAAGAGAATAAGCATGATATTCAAAAAACTATTCAAAATGATCAGACAGATCAGACTATCAAATCTA
>JAYWGF010000196.1:0-12847 GCA_043778395.1 bacterium
GCTCAAATAGAGGTGACTTTTGATATAGATGCAAGTGGTATACTACACGTATCCGCTACAGAAAAAACAACCGGTAAAGAACAAAAAATAACTGTGGCATGAGCAACGGGTATATCCGAAGAGGATATTACCAAAGCTCAAGGCGATGCAGAAAGATTTGCTGAAGAGGACAAGCGTAAGTCAGAATTAGCTGAAGCTAAAAACCTATTTGACCAAAATCTATATCAAATAGAATCTATGCAAACAGAAAATGCTGATAAAATTCCAGAAGAAGAAAAAGTAAAAATCGCCGCTTTGATAGAAGAAGGTAAAGCCCTAAAAGCTAATCCAGAAACTACAAAAGAGCAATATGTAGAAGCAAAAGCTAAATTTGAAAAAGAAATTACAGATATGTATCAAAAATTTCAAGCAACTGACAAAAATGCTGCTGATAATAATGCAAATCCTGCAGATATCATAGAACCACAACCAAAATGAACTGCAGATGGTCAAGTGATTGATGCATAATATATATAGTTTCTGTAGAGGCACGATTTATCGTGTCTTTTGCTTTATGTTTTTTTGTAGAAAAGGTATAGTCTGACCTACCGGAGACAGGTAAACTTTATTAGTTGTAATATAGTTTTTTGTAGCTTTTATATTCATCTTGAAAAAATAAATTATATATATATATTTACTATAATTTATAATACTATATATACTAATATGAAAATATTTAATGGTGTGACTTTTGATCAAGAAGCTGATTCTTGCTATATATCTATATCTGATTCTTCTATTGTAGATACATTGCCAAAGTGAAAAAATATATTTGTAGATGTAGATAAAGATAATAATATAGTATGAATAGAGATTATAAACTTGTGAAATAAATATAATTTAGTAAATAAAATTTTATTTAGCGATCAGGATGTAGCTCTATGCGTATAAAATTTACAAATCATGCACTTACTAGATCCAAACAGAGAAACATATGATTTGAAGAGATTTTTGATTGTATAAAAAATTATGATCAAATATCTGTAGACAAAGATATAACTTGTTACAAAAAATTATCAAATAATCAATATATATTACTAACATATACCAAAGATGACAATGGTGATATATTGGTAATTACAGTCATAAAAACCTCCAAAATAAATAAATATTTCGGTTAAATATGTATAGCAAAAAGCCAACAGGGTATACCTGAAGGCTTTGAGAACGGAGGATTGATATTTACTCATTTATATATGCAAGATCACTTAGCAACTTCTTAGTTGTTTCTAATATACTTGGGTCTAAATCAAACCAATGTTTGAATAATCTCCCAGCGTTTACTTCTACAAGCATTGCTGGTATTTCATCATCTTCATCAAGACAGATTCTAGATATCATTCTTCTAGGTACAACAAGAGCCTCTTTACCGTTTTCATCTAGAACAAGTAAAACATTGTTTTCAAATGTAATTTTTTTTGCGATTTGCATTTTAGTAAATTTTGCATCACTTTATCATATCATCTCCCCCGTAGCAGAACCAGGGAAAATAATAATCAAAAGCAATCTTTGAAACAAAGTTTTTTGAAATTATTTTATGATTCTGCTACTACTATTATACTCATAGAGATAGATTTTGTCAAATCAATTTTATACTCTTATTATTATAAAATTTAGAAAATGAATATTCTATTTTAGCGAGTATACTGTCTATCTAACTATAAATCCTCATATTATTATAAATAACCAATTCGGATTTATTTAGTTGATAGAGCATATATATATTTTTACCTGGTATATATACCCAACAAATCATAACGATTTTCCCAAATATCAAAAAATGACCCAAATTGCTTGAGTCAGAATATTTTTGATCTTGAAAAAATAAATTATATGTATATATTTTGATGAGATTATAATATCAAAAAACTCAAATATTTTATATATATATCTAAATAAATGCTCTGATCAATAAATTTTGTAGAATATATAAACTTGTGAATAATACTTATTATCAGTATTTGACTTCATGAATTTGCTCATGCACGGACGGCCGATAAGCTAGGTGATCCTACTCCAAAATCACAATGAAGACTTACTGCTAATCCTTTGGCACATATTGATCCTTTTTGATTTTTGATGTTATTTTTGATTCATTTTGGTCGATGAAAAGCCGTACAAATCAATCCTAATTACTTCAAAAACCCTAAAACTTGAGAAATATTGGTAGCATTTGCAGGACCATTGATGAATATATTTTTGTCAATAATAGGTATTTTATGTATTTTTGTATATTATCGTATTATCTGACTTAGTGGTCCTTTGCTGATTAGTGATTTGTATAGTATTATTCAGTCAGACTATATATTATATTTCTTATATTTATTTTCCGCCATAAATATTTCTATGGCAGTTTTCAATATGATACCCATTCCACCACTTGACGGATTTAGATTATTTTTTGCTATAAGTCATACACGAGCTAGCCGCATAAATTTGTACATAAATCAATTTCCCATTATAGCAATAATATTGATTTTTACTGTTTTTGGCAGATATATATCTATATATGTAGACACGGTTTCGTGATTTATATTTTCTCGGATTTACCAAATTGTATGAATATTTTTTCTCTAATAGATATTTTGATTTGATAATACAGTAGATAAAAAGTCAGACTATATCTCTGATATATATACTATAATAATATATATTAGCAATATTGTCTGACTTTTTCGTATTATGATTTTGATTATATTATGTCTTTGCCCATATATGGTTTGAGTATTTCGGGTATATTTATAGTCATATCTTGATTTTGATAATATTCTATAATAGCTACCAAGATACGACCCATAGCTGCTGCGGTGGCGTCATTCATGCATATATATCACTTGTTGCCATCGTTTTTGACGAATTTGGTGTTGAGTCTACGAGATTGATAATCCATCATCAAGTCACTACTATGGGTTTCGCGATATCTGCCCTGACCGGCCATATATGTATTGATGTCTATGTGACGATAATCTGCGTCTCACATATCTCCAGTGCAGCAAATCATCACTTGATAAGGAAGTCACAGACTAGATAATATATATTCTTGACATGCAACCAAAAATTCCTGTTCCACAATTCCATTTTCTGGTAAAGTCCAAGTCTCCATTTCTATTTTATCAAATTGATGCTGACGGATAAGTCATTTTACGTCTTTTCCATAACTTCAAGCCTCTTTGCGAAATGCAGTACTATAGCCAAGATATCTTATGGGTAACTGATTTTCCTTTAAGATTTTATCCATAAATATAGGTCCTAATGTATGTTCTGCGCTAGCTACCAAAGCAATATTTTCTTCTGGCCAAGAATATGTTTGGTCATTTGGTGCATATCTTGCCATCTTCTTCATAACATCTATACGAGTAAATACAGGTGGTATAATCAATTCAAAAGGTTTATTACTTACCTTTCAAGTCAGATTATATTTTGATATTATTTTATCTACGATATGCTGATCGGTAAGTTGCATATTTATCCAAGTATGCAAAGACCACTGCAATTTGGCTAAGTCTCATTTTATATAAGCAAATCTACTGCCCGATATTTTGCTCGCAGTTTCAAAATCTATAAATCCTCTAGCTTCAGCCAATTCTGAATGCTCTTTTACATCAAAACCAAAAGACTTAATTTCTCAAACTTGACGAAGGATGATATTGTCATTATCGTCATTTCACAAAGGTGTATCTGGGCTATATATATTAGGGATTTGATAACATATATTTTGAAATTTTTCCTCTAGTTCACCAAAACCTTTTTCCAAGTTTACGGATTCGTCTTTTAGTTTTTTTCATAATTCAAAATCCTTATTTTTGGCAGCTATATTTTTGGCAGCATTGATTTCGTCTATTTTGCTTCTATGGATTTTATAATTATCATATATATCTACAAAATCTTCCAAATTTACGGATGATTTTTTATCTTTAGCGATTTTTTTTATATACTCTATATTTTCTCTTACGTATTTTGGATCTAGCATTATTTTTTAGTTATCAAAGTAATAATTAATTATCTATTTACTATTGTTATATAATTTTTTTATATAATATATATTCTGACCTAACTTTCAAATATATATCATAAGATTATTTGACCGTCTTGCTAAAACCATAAAAGTCAAAATATATCACTAATATATATGAAACAAAGCCTTAGATTAACGAAAAATACATTACTCTACATTTGTTTCTATGAATTCTTTTTCAAATTCACTGGCTAATATATGTACCGCAATATGCTGACTTCCAGCAAATATGATACCATCTCATATATTACTAGAAACTAATTTTTGCTTTTCTGCGTCACTTAATCAAAAAATTTGCTCTAGGTTTTTGATACTTGCTGTACTTTGACGCAAAAGTATCTGTAATGATGAATTAGTGACTATGGGCTTACCATATTCAGACTTGACAAAATCTTCCACATCTTGACTAATAGTAGTGACTCATAAGCCATATTTGCGAGCTCTTTTTACTATACCATACAAAAAATTACTACTTATAGGATTTTGAAGCATAATTCGCGCCTCATCTACTACAAGTAGTCTTTTGATTTTGCGAGATCTCACTTTTGCTCGTATAAAATTTAATATATTATACATGGCTGGAGTTTTCAGACTATCTTCCAAATCCCTAATACTAAATACAGTCAGTCAACTATTTAAGTCTACATTTGTATAATTATTGAAAAGTTTAGCAAAAGTACCAGTTACATATTTACTAAGTTTGGTAGCCATAGGGGCTCATCAGTCCATTCATTCCATAATACTGAGCAAATCTTGCATAATTGGCGGTTGTTTACCTATATAATTGTTAGTTTCAAATATAAATCATTTGAGCTGATAAGTAGATTGTAACGCTTTATCCAACAACGCCTCTTCTTCTGCAGTAGTACCTCATATCAAAGTACTAATAAGTCAAATCATACCTAATATCTGACTTCTCAATAAATCTCATGGTCAATACTCTACGTCTTCAATAGCAGGAGGCAAGTCAAATGGATTCACAAATTGATTACTATTTATAGCAATATTTATATATGTTCATCAGACTTTTTTGGTAAGTGGCATATATTCATTTTCTGGATCAATTACAATTACATCTATACCATGCAATAAATATCTCAAAATCTCTAATTTTACTGTAAAAGATTTACCTGCTCCAGAGGTAGCCAAAACTACACTATTAGCATTTGGACTTTTACCATCAAATCTATCGTGTATGACTAATCCTCAAGTATGTAAATTTACTCCATACAATATACCCGTGCTACTTATCAGATCACTACTAATAAAAGGAAAACTTCCTGCTAGACTAGTAGTAACCGAAGATCTATATATACCCAAATCATCCATAGCTATAGGACTAATTGCTGTCATGCCTTCGTCCATTCTTTGAGTAGCAGACTTGATTCATAGTCATATACCGGCAGCTTTTTGCTCTAATCTTTTGCTATCTTCACTCAATTTAGCTTGATCATGATTATATAAATTTATATAAAAACTAGTTTGAAAATATCTTTCTTCTTTGGTAGTAAGTTTCTGTCTAATAGATTCTACATCTTCGTATTCTATCTGTACGTCACTATCCATAGTAATTCATTTTGACGACATATCATTGATTTCGGCTTTTAGTTGAGTAGCTCTTCTTTTGAGCTCTGTTTGGATTGCTCCATCATCGCTAGGATATATATATCGACTCATATCTCGCTTACTATAAAAACTCAGCATATCTCTAGTCCACAAAAAATCTATATACGAAGGATAATTATTTGTATAAAATGTTTTGCCATATATTCATGATAAATTAAAATATCCAGACTTTACTTCTCGATAAGAAGGTGCTATATGACTTTTATATGTACTCATAGCAGCCACAAATCATTTTTCTACATCTCATATATAATTACGAATTTTATTATTTAATAATTTATCATTATAGTCTTTGTCGGGTATATTTAGTATTTGTTTTATTTGATCGCTTAGTGGAGAATTTTCTGAAATTATTGTTTGTGTAGCAGGAATCATTACTCAACTAGCTTCATTTAATTTTACTGTTTTGTCAGTTCATATAGAAGGATCTATAGAAAAAATACTACTAAAAAACCTGTCAAATATTCCTTTTGGTGGAGATGTTTTGATGATAAGATGGTCAAATTTTGGATATCATCATCACTTTATTATAGCTGTATAATCCAAATCTATTATTATATTTTTAGTTTTTTCCAACATATACCATATATAATAATTTTGCTATTTTTATCAAAAAAATAACATCATATGTATATATATTGGTATGATGATTTTGTTGTTAGTTATGTTTATTTATTGTCATTTTGTGTATTTGTGATAAATAAAATATAATCTGACTGATTTATTATTTGTATATTTATTATTATATATTTGAAATCGTTAAGATAATATATATATATAGGGTAACTTTTTGTCTTCAAAGACATATAAAGTCAGAATATATTTTATATAAAAAACAACAATATATATGTCCACAGCTATTATAAACAAAGATAATGTATTTGGTATTTTTGCTAAAATACTATGACTTTTGGATGAAAATCCAGAAATCAAAATTAGCTACGATGCTACAGAAGAAAATGATCACAAGCCAAAGTATACACCTCGTACGACCAGATCAGAATATCCAAAAAAATTTGTAAAAAGCGAATGATCTGAGCCAAGAAGTTTTGGCAATAGATCTAGCTTTGCTGATAGGCCTAAGCATACTAGATGATGATCAAAATTTGATTGACCAACTGACGATAGAGCACCAAAAAAAACTACAAATTATAAAACTAGTAAATTTGCTAGCAAAAAAAGCAATGACGAAAAGTCTAGTTTTAATAAAAAATGAAATGTCGGAAAATGATATAAAAAAGCTGGATATTAGTGTATATATCATAATTATATAAATATAGCAAAACTATAAAGCAAAACTCAGGTTATAAAATAATATAAAAACATTTAGTAAAAAAACAAAAAAATATGATAATAGAACAAGATATCAAACTAGATTATAAAGATGTATTATTCCGTCCAAAAAGATCAAAATTAGAAAGTCGCAAACAGGTAGATTTGTCTAGAGAATTTGTATTTTATAATTCATGACAAAAACGAAAATGAATTCCAATTATTGCTGCTAATATGGACACTATATGAACATTTGCTATGGCAAAGGCACTCTATGAATTTGGTATGATAACATGTTTGCATAAATTTTATAAAGTAGAGGAAATAATAGCAGAGTCACAGTCAGAATATTTTGCTAATGTAGCTATAAGTATATGAATACTAGAGCAAGATTTGCAAAAATTTGATGAAATTATGTCAAAAAGTGATAGAATAAAATTTGTATGTGTGGATGTAGCAAATGGCTATACTCAAAGGTTCATAGAAACTATATCAAAAATAAGAAAAAAATATCCGTTATTGACTATAATAGCTGGAAATGTAGTCACAAAAGAAATCACCGAAGAATTGATATTAAAATGAGCAGATATAGTAAAAGTATGAATATGACCGTGATCTGTATGTACTACTAGAATTCAAACCGGCGTATGATATCCACAACTATCTGCCGTGATAGAATGTGCCGACGCCGCACATGGTATAAATTGACATGTAATAGCAGATGGTGGATGTACAAATTCTGGCGATATAGCCAAAGCATTTGGTTGAGGAGCTGATTTTGTGATGTTGGGAGGTATGTTAGCATGACACTCTGAATGCTCGGGTACAATTATAGAAATTGAAAACAAAAAATATATGAACTACTATGGTATGTCTTCTGAATTTGCAATGGCAAAGCATTATGGATGAGTAGCGGAATATCGTTCTAGCGAGTGAAAATTAGTAACAATTCCATTTCATGGCGAGGTAAAATCAACTATCTTGGATATATTGTGAGGAATAAGGTCTACTTGTTCATATATTTGAGCTATCAAGATCAAATATTTACCAAAATGTACAACATTTATCAGAGTAAGTATGCAATCCAATGAAGTACGATGAAGCAATAGTCTAAAAAAATAGTATATAAGATATATTCTGACTTTATAGTTATACAAATAGCGCAATATGAAAAAGATAATAAAATATTTTACAATATTCATGATAGGTATATCTTTGAGTGGATGCTGAGGAATTTCTGTAGAGAAAAGAATTGAAGAAAAACAAAATTCAAATCAAACTTGATATATTTTATCTTGAAATAATACAAATACTTGATCAAATTTATCATGATGTGATATATATAAACCGGACCAAAATAGTGTTTTTTTTAATACTTTGAATAATTCCATCACAAACCAAAAACAACAAATTGATACTTGACTGGTCGTTTTATCTTGAATAATTTTCAAAACAAAAAATTACGATCAATTTTCTATAGATATTCCATTTTGATCCTGACTAATAAATTGATATTATCTCGATCGAAATGATATAAATAGCTGAATATGGAATCTAGATTTGATTCATATTTCCAAAACAGATATGTGAACTTTGATGTCTATAAGACTAGAGAATATATACATAGACGCAACCAAAGTTGATAATAGATTTGATCCGATAGAAAAATATATCTGATGATCAAAATACGAATGTGTATATCCAAGTCTTACAAATAGTGAATGACAATTACGAACAGTATATTACAAATATTGACCTCAAACTTGCTGAGATAACATACCGTGCAAATGATGATCAGATATCGGTATGTATATGATATACCCTATATCCAAAACAGATAAACTAGTAATAAAAATAGAGAATTGACTTGGTCTAAAACCTGTATATCAAATATTGCTGGATAGAATGCTATCATCAATTCGTATAAAATAATAAAGTCAGATTATAAATAATTTACTAACTCAAATACATATACCCAAAATGTCAAAATATAGTCTAGATACCATAGTTGCTTGGGCAAAGAGAAAAGGATTTGTGTATCCAAATTCAGAAATATATTGATGACTTGCAAATGCTTGGGATTATGGTCCATACTGATCATTACTCAAAAAAAATATCTCTGACCTATGGATCAAAACATTTGTGACTAGTCGTGATGATATGGTACTTATGGATACTGCAATTATTGCTAATCCGCAAACTTGGGTAGCTAGCTGACATGTAGGTAATTTCAAAGATCCGCTGATAGACGACAAAACCAATGGTCAAAGATTTCGTGCAGATAAGATTATAGAAGATTGGATTAGCAAGATGTATGAATCTTGAAAATATGACGAAAGATCATGACAATATAATTATTTATTTAAATTCTTAGATGATATAATAGATAATTCAGTAGTTATAGATTGAGCTGATAAGGAAACAGAAATAATAAAATCTGCTTACGAAAAAGATAATTATATAAAGAATGATTTAACTAAATTTTCTTTTGCTTGTGTACAACAAGAGTTTATTTATAATAATTTGATGAAGCATTGAGTAAATAATCTAATACCTGAATCTCGAGGTAATGAAAAAATGCACGAAGTTATAATAAATGAAATCAAAAATAATCCAGAAACTGGTAAAACTGCAAATTGGACAGAAGTCAGAAACTTCAATATGATGTTGCAAACTCAACTTGGCGTAACCAATGATAACTCTAATCAAGCTTATCTTCGTCCAGAAACCTGCCAAAGTCTATTTACCAATTTTAAAAACCTTTGCAATACTACTCGTATTCGTATACCCTTTGGTATGGCACAAGTAGGTAAAGCTTTCCGCAATGAAATTACGCCAGGTCAGTTCTTATACCGTACTCGTGAATTTGAACAAATGGAGATAGAGTATTTTGTAGAAAATGACTTAGAAAAATCCAAAGAATATTTTGCAATGCGAAAAGACCTCTCTATGAATTTTTGGCAAAATATCGTACAACTCAAAGCCGAAAATCTCAAATTCCGTGAACATGAAAAAGATGAATTATCATTTTACTCAGCTGGGACTTTTGATGTAGAGTATTTGTATCCACGAGGTTGGGGGGAATTGCAAGGTATAGCAAATAGGACCGATTATGATCTTACTCAACATCAGAACATTAGCAAACAAGACTTACAATACAATGATCCCAAAACTTGAGCCAGATATATACCATTTGTGATTGAGCCATCTTTTGGTCTAAGTCGTACTGTTATGGCTGTGATGATGGATTGCTATTGTGAAGAAACTATAAAAGAATGAGACGTAAGGACGGTAGTTAAATTTCCTTTTGATATAGCACCCATCAAATTTGCTGTATTGCCACTCGTAGAAAAATCTGAAGAAATGGTAGATATTGCTCGTCAGCTTACCAAAGATCTCAAAATGTCAGGATACAATACAGAAATGGATATATCGGGTAATATAGGTAAACGCTATCGTCGTCAGGACGAAATTGGTACTCCATACTGTATATGTATAGATCATCAGACACTCGAAGACTGAGCCGTAACAGTTCGTGATCGTGACACTATGACTCAAGCTACACAGCGCATTCTCCGACAAGAAATCAAAAATAGAAATTTCCATTTTGAATAAAAATATACATTATAGATATATATAGAATATATTATCTGACTTTATCCGTATCAGTCAAAATCAATTGTAATAAATAATTTTTTGATTATATATATTTATCAAAGATTATTTACAATATATATTATGAAAATAGCGTTTTGTCACGATTGGATTTATCATATTGGAGGAGCCGAAGGTGTGTTTTTCGATTTGATACAAAAATATGATAAGTCAGAATATATATCTGATATATATACTATATTTAGTGATCGTAAAAATATAAATATTCAAGGTAAAAATTACAAAATACATACCGCACTACCAACTTGGCTTTGCAAAATTTTTGTATATTTTAGCAAAAAAAACATAATAATATTATCACAAATATTTGATTATCGCAATCTGATGTTTTGGTTCATACCGCTGATATATATACTTTCTAAAAAAATCAATAAACAAAATCCAGACCTAGTAGTAATCAGTAACAGCGCGTGTATCAAAAATATTAACATAAAAAATAGTCTAACTCGTAAGATTTTGTACTTACATTCACCACTGATGTATATACGAAACCATTATGATGATAATGTTATGAAGCTAAAATGAATTATCAAGTATATATATATATTTATAGTCAAGTTTCTGAGGCCTTGGGATCTCAAACATAGAAAATATAATGAAATTTTTGCAAATAGTCAATATACCAAAAATATATGTCAAAGTATTTATAATTTTGAAAATATCAAAGTACTTTATCCTACAATACATTTGGCCAAACATCAAAGCCAAAATCAAATAAGTTTTGATTCGCTAAATATACCTTTTGGCTCGTGCGAATATTATGTATATATAGGTAGATTAGTACGTTTTAGCAAGGATTTGGATACAATTATAAATTTATTCAATCAAAATTGACATAAACTTTTGATAATATGATCCTGACCAGACCAAATATATCTCAAATCTATAGCAAAAAATAATATATATTTTGGTGGATATATTTCTGATATTGGTGCCAAGATACGTATATTACAAAACTCCAAATGACTTACAAATCTTACTATAGAAAGCTTTGGTATAATTACTGCCGAAGCTATGATATGCGGATTACCTGTTTTTGGCTACAATATATGATGATCAAAAGAATTAGTAGACCCAAAATCATGAATACTTGTAAATGATAAATCAATAAATAACCTGACTACACAATTTGAGATTTTTGATAAAACCAAATGGGACAGTATATATATATCTGATAGAGCAAAAAAAATGTTTTGATAATAATTTGCTCAGGATAAATCTTATTGATTTTGAAATAATAATATATATATTGTATATTATCTGATAAAGTCAGAATATATTTTATATACAAAATTAGTAAATAAAAATGGCTGAAGCTAAACCCCTGAGTATGGTGAGAAATATAGGTATAATGGCACATATAGATGCTGGTAAAACCACAACCACAGAAAGAATTTTATTTTATACTTGAGTAAATCATAAAATATGAGAAGTGCACGACGGAGCGGCGACGATGGATTGGATGGAGCAAGAACAAGAAAGAGGTATAACCATAACTAGTGCAACTACTGCTTGTTTTTGGAGAGATTATCACATAAATATAATAGATACGCCTGGTCACGTAGATTTTACTGTAGAAGTAGAGAGATCTTTGAGAGTATTGGATGGCGCGGTGGCGTTATTGGATAGTAGTCAACAAGTAGAAGCTCAAACTGAAAATGTACGAAGACAAGCAGAAAAATATAAAGTTCCAAGACTAATATTTTGCAACAAAATGGATAAAATGGGTGCTGATTTTTGGAAATGTCTAGAATCTGTAGCACAAAAATTTGGTGATGGTGGCGTAGCAATACAAATACCTAACTGACAGGCTTGAGAATTTGAAGGTGTAGTAGATTTGATAGTTATGAAATATTATACTTTTGAAGGTAATATGTGAATCACCCAAATAGAGCATGATATTCCAGCAAACTTACTAGAAAAAGCAAATGAATATCGTGAAAAAATGCTTGATAGAATATCTATGTATAGCGACGAACTTGCAGAGAAATTTTTGATGTGAGAAGATATATCTGTAGAATTGATAAGATCTGCTATCAGAGCATGAGTTAGTACTAGTAAATTATTCCCAATTATGTGTGGTACGGCTTTATGAAATAAATGAGTACAATTAGTGCTTGACGCAGTTACATATTATTTGCCATCTCCATTGGATAAATGAGAAATAATCTGACATGATCCAGATGACGATACTGTGCAAATCAATAGAAAAATTAGCGA
>JAYWGF010000197.1:0-12700 GCA_043778395.1 bacterium
TTCTAAATACCATTATTATATATATCCCATTACTTTGCAACTTCGTTGCACCGTGTCCAGCTAAAGCTGGGGGTTTTAAACCCACTACGTGGAAGTAAATAAAGGTTTGAGCTCCTTTATTTTTTGTTTGAAGGCGATTATCAAAACTTGAAAAATATTCACAAATATATATATTAGCGATATTCTGACTTTATTACTTTATATAAAAATAACACATATGTCTATTTACGAAATCATCTTCCCAGACTTCCAAAAAGATATACAGTCAGATTATATAGCTAATATAACATCTAGAAATTGACAGGTAGTCACTCGTTTTGCTCCTAGTCCTACTGGATTTTTGCATATATGATGAGTATATACTAGCCTGATAAGTCGATCTTTTGCTCGTCAAAATAATGGTAAATTTATCTTGCGTATAGAAGATACAGATCAAAACCGCAAAATAGAAAATGGTACTAAGCAAATTGTGAGAGAGCTTGGGGCTTTTGATATAATAGCTGACGAAGGACCAGTATTGGAATGAGACACAAATATCAAATATATATGAGATTATTGACCATATATACAATCTGAGAGACTAGACATATACAAGGCTATGGCTTGTAAAATGTTAGATTTGTGATTGGCTTATGCATGTTTTTTGACATCTGAGGAGCTTGATGAAACTCGCAAAATACAAACAATCAGCAAACAGCCAACTGGTATATATGGCCACTTTAGCAAATATCGCAATCTTACTCCAGAGCAAATTCAAGAATTATTGAATGATGGTAAACCATTTGTAATTAGACTAAAAAGTCCAGCTAAACCATGAGATCGTATGAGTTTTGATGATTTGGTAAAATGATATATACATATAGACGATAATTTTGAAGATGTGATATTACTAAAATCTGACGGTTTTCCTACTTATCATTTTGCTCATATAGTGGATGATTATATGATGGGCACAAGTCATGTTATCCGTACAGACGAACGACTTGCTAGCACACCAAAACATATCCAAATATACAATATATTGCTAAATGCAAAAATATTTGATCGCCCTATTTGGAAATATGTGCATCCTAGTCCAGTTATGAAAAATGATGGCGGTAATCGTCGCAAACTTAGCAAACGCAAAGATCCTGAAGCTAAGGCTAGTTTCTTTACTGACGTAGGTTATCCTATATGAGCGATAAAAGAATACTTACTTACAATTATTGATACTAAGTATAATGACGCCAAATCCAAAAATATAAATGCCATATATAGTACTATGGATTTTGCAAATTTCTCTACTGCTGGAGCTATTATGGATATCCAAAAACTTGATCACTTCTCGGCTGAATATATATATAATATGAATTTGGATGAGTTAGTACAAAACTTTGCGCACTATCACATGTCTGCTGATTATCTAAAAAGTATTAATATTCCTTTTGAGAAAAATGATAAAAGCATAGAATATATAAAGCAAATATTATGATTTGATCGTGAAAAAAAAGTATTTAAAAACTATTTAGATATATATAATTATGTAAATCCGTTTTTTGATCAATACTTTAATAATATAGATAAATCGGATAGTTTGACTTCATCACCTATTTCTAGAGATATTCAAAATAAATTTAAGTCAGAATATGTGGCTTATATATATAATATTTTTGATGAAAATTGAGTTTTGAATATAACTAAAGAAAAACGATTTGAAGATCTAAAATGATTTGCTAATAGATATAATGTAGCTCTCACAAATTGACAATTTAAGGAATGACAAGCTAACTGAAATCCGTATATAGCCAAAATATGAGATTTGGCCGCTTTACTTAGAATATATATATATGGTAGTACTACTTCTCCAGATCTATACAATATGATATGAATACTAGGAAAAGATAAAGTCGTAAAAAGATTATCAAAATAAATACTTATTATTTTTTTACAAAAAGATATGTATATAAAATAGTTTATTATATATAAATTATAAAAATGAAAAACTATAACAATTGAAGTCATTGGAAAATATTAAGGTACGAATATAATGATGATTATATAACGATAGAGTTTTGATCCGGAACTTGGAGAGTGTATAGATATACATATAATAGTGCATGAGCAACATCAATTGAGGAAATGAAAAAACTTGCAGATAAATGAAATTGACTACATACTTATATTAGAAAATATGAACCATTATATTTATCAAAGCAATAAATACTTCTTGTATTTTTACAAAAAAAGTATATATATAGTGCGCTTTATTATATATAAATTATAAAAATGAAAAAATTATTATGAATTGTAGCTATGTTGGTACTTAGTTTGGGAGTGACTTTTGCAGCTGATACTGGTGCTAATGTATGATCAAAAACCGTAGTCACAAAAATAAATGCTAAAAAAGTAGACACAAAAAAGAATATGAAAAAAACTGTAGTCACAAAAGTTGTAAAAAAAACTACTATGTGAACTGGATCAGTATGAACAGGTATGATGAAAAAAGTTGAAGCTAAAGTATTACCTACGACTAAAACTACTACTACCAAAAAAACAGCCGTAAAAACTGTTAAAAAATGAGATGCTGTTTGTAGTGCTAGTGAAACATCTGTATGAGCATATACTTACAAAACAAAAGAAGGTAAAACTATAAATGTAAATTCTTATTGTAGAAAATTAGAAAATAAAAAACAATAACATTATTTGACAGAAAGTATTTTTGAATAAGATGTAACTAAATCTAGTTATATTTTTTTTATGATAAATATTTTTGAATATATATTTTGGTTGAGAAAAAAAATACGATGAACAAAAAAAAATATTAAAGCATATAAAAAATACAGACATATGGAAATATTATCAGATCATAAATCAAAAAGAAATATCAAAAAAATTTTTGTATAAAAAAGTATAATACATAAATATACAAAAGTATGAATTTTCCAAAAAATATATAAGTCAGAATATATCTATGATATATATTATTCACCGATTTGCTCTCTCCACATAGCATTATACAATCAATTATTTTGTAATAACTGTTTATGATCTCATGATTCTATAATTTTGCCCTTTTGCATGACATAAATTTTATCTGCGTGCATGATGGTGCTCAAACGATGCGCTACCATAACTATGATCATTTCGCTTTGTTTGCCTCATATATTCTTGATCGTTTGAGTAATTTCCTTTTCTACCAAACTATCCAACGAGCTAGTAGCCTCATCAAATATAAGTATAGATGGATTGCGAAGCAACGCTCTCGCTATAGCTAATCTTTGCTTTTGTCATCAAGATAGCTTTAGTCAGCCTTCTCATATATACGTATCTACTCACTGTGGCAATTCTTTTACAAATTCAGTCAAGGCGGCTTGTTGTAGTACGTGCAATATATCAGAGTCACTAGCTGCAGGATTTACAAAACGAAGATTACTAGCTATACTTCAAGAGAATAACTGAGCGTCTTGAGAAACTATTCACAATTGCATTTTGTAACTATCTAGATTTATATCAGATATATTCTGACCATTTATATATATATTTCAAGATTGTGTATTATACAATCAAGCCAACAACTTGAGTACTGTAGATTTGCCAGAACCAGATAATCATACAAATGCTATATTATCTCATTTATTTATTTCAAAACAAATATTTGACAATAACTCATATTCACTAGAATATGAAAATGACATATCTTGTGCCGATATTTTTGAAACTTTATTTATAAAAATTTTATTTGTGGTATCTGGCTCTATAGCTTTATTTTTGATTTCTTCAAGTAATTTATCATTTGCAGATGCTTCTTGATAAGACTTGATTACAGAACCAAATTGACCCAAAGTCCCAAATATAAAAAATGAATAAAAATATAAACTCAATAACTGACCTATAGTTATACTACCAATATATACCAAATATCCCAAAAATCATATAATACCTACTCTCATAGTATTTATCAATGTTCATTGCACAAACTCTATAGATCTTACCTGCTTCACCTTACTAAGTTCAAGTCATAATACCTTGTCATTTACGTCTTCTAGTCTGCTCATTTCTTGTCAAACCAATCAGAGCATCTTTATCAATGACATATTGCGAATAGATTCCGTAATACTTCAAGAGACCTTTGATGATTCTTTGGTAATAGTTTCTTGCGCTGATTTGATTTTGCGAGATATACTAGTACTAGTCCATAGCATAATAGGTATCAAAGTCAAATACACCAAACCTATCCTCCAGTCAACCCGAAAGGAATATCAAATCACTATAACTATAGAAATAACTGATACAAATGCTATACTTATCAGATTATATATATATATTTGCAAACTATCTTTAGCTTTTTGGATTTTATTTAGTAAGTTTCAAGATTCTTGATCTTCCAATTCTGCATATGGCAAACCAAAAGTATGCTCCACCGTTTCTTGATAGGTTCTCATACCTATACTTTGAGTCATAACATTGGTAAAATAATCTTGAAAGTTTTTGGCTATACGACTTATCATGGCAACCGTAATAAATCATAATATTCATATCATGATTCACTTAGCATATTCAGAAGATGTCCAAGATCATGGCTTGGTCAAGTAATTATCCATAAGCCATTGCAAAACCTGAGGATCCATCATAGAAAAAACTTGATTTATAATTGCCAATAACAATGATAATGCCAAAAGCTTCTTATAATTTTTGAGATATTTGAATATAAATGTCATATATAAATATTAATTTGATAAAAAATTTTGACGGTAAGATAAGCATATTTACTATTACTTTTTGATTATTATATATAAGATATATTATGACTTACAAATTTGGAGATATGTCTTGCGGCAAACATACCCAAATATATATAGTCAGAATATCATAATAATATAATAATATATATCAAATATCAAAAAAACTAATAAAATATAGATTGGTAAACAAAAAATATAATTATATATTATATATACTTATAACCATAACAAAATCATATTATCTATCTACTCAAGCTCGCAAATTGGAAGTATTTAGTTGTGAAAGTCAACTAGCTTTGAGTTGTAAAAATAATTGCATTTTGTAAGCACCAAGAAAAGTCAACATACCAACCAAAAATGACTTTCTTGTCTTAGACATTCAAAAAATTTCTAGATTTTTTTCCATATCTTCATCTGTGAGAGAATTGATATGATTAGCGATATGTGGCATAGATATTTCAATTTTTTCAGCAAAATCAGTATATGCGAATTTTAACTCTTCTTCTTTGAAACTTGCCATATCGCTACTATCTACAGCTCATAATGTATATCGCTTTATTTGAGAAATCGTAGCAGTAGAAATATAAAATAACAATTTTTCTATAGTTCTCTGGTCTTGTGAAAAAGCAAAATCTTTATTTGAATCATTTACTTTTTCTGACAAATGAATTATTATTTTTAATTCATTATTGATATCAGATATTAGGTCTTGTTTTGTATACATGTTTTTATTTTATAATATATAAACATAACTATATATACTGATATATAACTATTTTACAAATTAATTTTTTTTGAATATATTATCTTTATGATAAATATAATACTTTGGATAAAATATATTAAAAAAAATCTCCATAAATGGAGAAGATTTTTTACTTTCTTATAGATTCTTTTATTGATAATATATTTACACCAGTAGGTGGTAAAATAGTTTTGGGTATGACTGGTATATTTTCATATGGTAGATTGTTGATATAATTTGGTAAAGTTAATCATTTTATCGTACTACATTCTCATAATTTATCTCAAGCAACTACAAATCATTTCAAGAAATTATAATCTTTGAGTACTTTTATAGTTTTGCTATCACGACATACGGATATATATTCTAAGCTTGGTATAATACTCAATGCACAAGTTCAAGCTATATCTCAACTGAGCACCTGCATAGAAAACAAATATATTTCTTGATTATTTCTACAAAATATAGTTTTGTAAACTGAGCCACCTCAACCCCCAGATGGTGGATTATTTTGAGGTCTACATATTCATCATATATTCACCAATCCATCTTGACACTGACTACAACAACTATCAGTACGAATAGGATCTCACTCATTTCATCCTATACACACTACATCAGAATTAGATCATCATGAATATATACTAGTATCGCAAAGTCAGCTAGACACAATTGGTAATATACTTCTGACTGTTCATAAATTTACTATTCTCCCACCAGAGTTGATCTTGGCAATTAGATAAAAGTTTTTGGTTTCTCAAGGTAATAATGTAATATTATCCCAATAAAGAGTACCAGTGATATTAGTGATAATAGGACTAGATGATATATAGGTAAGCTGTGAAGGGAGATAGTCATAAAGTATCAATCCACTAATAATATCACTATATGAATTAGTCACTGATAATTTGTAAGGAATAATATCTCAAATTTTGAAATTTTTGCCAGTATGTGTTTTATCAACTTTTACTAATCATAATATAGACTTGCATATTCATCATATATTCGCATTACCAACTTCACAGGGAGTGCAACCATCTATATTACGAACAGGATCTCAATCATTTCATAACAAACATATTATATCAACTATTGGATTATCTCAAGTAGTAATAGGTTTTTGAGGATATTTTACAAGTCATAAATTAGCAACTTTACCAGTGATATTATTACCCACCTTTGCTGTTAGGTAAAAGTATTTGGTTTGTCAAACTCATAGTGTTACATTATTCCAAGTTGCTACATTTCAGTTTACTGATGCGCTAGGGTTTGATGATATATAACTAAGTGCTTGTGGCATAATATCCAAAACCTCTATATCGCTAATAGGTACATTGAAATAATTTGTGACCGCAAATTGATATGGTACTATATCTCAAGGCTTAAAGTTTTTGCCTGTATGTGTTTTTATAACTTTTATATCTCAGCTAAGTGACGAGCACATTCAATTTACATTTATTAGATTTCATTGACAGGTGTTGCATTGGAGATCAGAACATATAGGACCTCAGTCATATCCACATACACATACTGGATCTACGCTCTGTCAAGTCAGATTATTATATTTTATATATCATAAATTGGAAATTCTGCCTGTAGCAAAGTTACTTATCTTAGCAGTAAGGTAAAATGATTTAGTTTCATTGGCTGCTAAGCTTATACCTGTTCGATATATTATATTATTGGTTATATTGGCAGTTGGACTACTAGATATATATGATAATTGGTCAGGTAGGTAATCATATAACTCTATATTATCAACCTGTGTAGCAAAATAATTACTAGCATCTATTTTGTAAACTATATTATCTCAAGGTTTATAATTTCAAGTATGAGATTTTATTACTACTACATTTCAGTCAGGAACTTTACATATACCATTTATATTTACAAGGTTTATGTCGCATCAATTGGTACATATAGGATTGGAACAGTTATTGTTTATGCAATATGGCTCTCATAAAGATCCACAATGAGTAAGAGGAAAATCATACCTAATATTCTCATTTGTAGCTAGGTTTATAGTAGTACTATTCGTATTACCATTATATCCATTTGGTAAACTTATACCAACAGTATAATTTCACATCGATAAATTATTAAATAAATATCAACTATTGGTAGTATTAGCGTTTGTCAGACTATTCATTGATTTATATAATACTACATTTACTCAAGATATATATATATTGGTACCAGATATATATACTAGACCACTAATCGTACTATTGTTAACCTGAACACACATACCATTACAACTACTAGATGTATATTGTCAATTATTATCTGCGATACAAGCAAAACTACTACAACTAAATCTAGGCACAAAACATGCGTTGTCGCAACTTGAGCTGGTATAAGTACCATTTGGATCTGTTATACAACTATTACCACTACATGAATATTTGGCTACTATACAGACATCATTAGCTTTGCTACATGAAGAATTTGCTCAATTATTTATACCATTACAAGTCCAAGTATCTGTTTTACTACATCAGTTATTGGTAAGATTGGATTGACTACCAATAGTACATCCTCCACGAATAGTATTATCACAAACCGCATCAGTAGGAGTAGGAGGACAAGCTTGTATATTGCAAGATTGCGCATCTCAATTACTATTGCTACAAGCCGATCATCAATTGGCAGCAGGAACAGCGATGGTATATATTTTGCTACCTCAACCACAAGATTTATTACAAGCGCCAAAATCTCATACACAATTTATGGGATTTGGTTGACAATCACCATTATATTTAGTACATGTAGAATTTGATCATCCATTACTTCACTGACATGTCCATGTCCTAGTAGTATTACAAGAATTGATATTATTATCATTTACTGTAGTACCAGCATTACATTGACCTGGATTTACACCACAAGATCCATTTACTTTAATAGGAGTTTGATCTCAACATTGACCATTATTATCAGGATCAGAACAACATATTTTATTTGTACATGTACTGCCTAGTCAACAAGTTGGAGAGCCATTATCAGCACAAGTTGAATTTCTATAAGTACATGCGCTTGTTCCACAAGTAGAAGAAAGAGACCAACTAGTACTGCTATTTGACGGAGCTGTATTATTACATGAAATAGTATTTGTAGGTTGTGATCATTGACAAGAATACTTAGGAAGTGTACAAGTAGGATAATTAGCTCATCAATTATTACATATACATGTTTTATTTGTACATGTACTACCTACTCAACAAGTCTGAGATCAGTTATCAGCACAAACTAGATTTCTATATTTACATTGTCATGGAGTAGCACAATTATCAGAACTTTGGGTAAAGTTTTGGTTGCTAGTAGGAGTTTGATTATTATCACATGCCGTATATCCAAAAGGCACAGATCATTGACAAGAATATGTACAAGTTACTGCATTTACATCTGCTTGAGTACATTTTTTGATACCATCACAGGCTGTATATTGAGGTCATGGTCATCCACATACTCCACAAGAGTCATTGGATTTAGAACTACCACATACGTTATCACATCCACTTGGTGCACTACAATTTGGATAAGTACCACAATTATTTGGTAATATACAAGAACATGTACTAGTATCATTACAAGATTGAGTAATAACTGGTTTAGTATTTACACAATTAGTATCAGCGACTATGTTTCAATTATTATCTTTACACACCACAGAGCGGTTTTGATTACCATTGCCACATGTATTGCTACAAGATGATCGTACTCAAACAGACCGAGAATAAGTTGCACAATCACCATTATACTTAGTGCATGTAGGACTTGATCATCAATTACTTCACTGACATGTCCATATTCTATTATTATTACAAGAATTTACACCATTATCATTTACTACAATACCAGCATCACATTGACCTGGATTGGCACCACAAGATCCATTTACAGGACTTGGTTTATATTTGCATTGTCATACGGTAGTACAATTGTCACTACTTTGGCTAAAGTTTTGGTTACTAGTCGGAGTCTGATTATTATCACATGCCGTATATCCAAAAGGCACAGATCATTGACAAGAATATGTACAAACTACTGCATTTGCATCTGATTGGGTACATTTTTTGATACCATCACAAGCTGTATATTGAGGAGCTGGCTTTGCTGTACAGCTACTAGTATCAGTAAATCAACATCATAAATCTGTAGCAGTTGAGCCACCACATGAACCACATACAGGAGCATAACAAGATCATGGAGCACCACAAGAATTTGGTGCAGTACAAGGATTTGTACAAATACCCGCATTGGGACCGTTCCGTACAGGAGCTTCCGTAACATTGAGACAACTATATCATACTGGCTGAATACAGTTTCATGGGAAACTATTATTTGAATTTATAATTATATCTGAAACCTGCGAATTACTTCAATCTGGCAATATTACATTAGTAGCAGCACAAGTTATTGTGTAAGAACAACACTGTGATACGGGAGCAGCATCACATGTATTAGTAGCACTATTGTATATATAGTTAACATCACACTTAAATTTACAATCACCAGCACAATTAGAATCATAACTATAATTAGCATTACTACTTGGTGAGATTATTTCACCACACGTCGTACTATTAATTGGATTTGATCACTGACAGGAAAATGAAGTTGGTGGAGATATAAGAGTTACGCACTCAGATCTAGTTATATCTATATCTACTCACTTATTAACGAGGTACCGATTGGTAATAAGAGCTGGATCGCATGCACTAATTCAATTACAAGGAATTTGCTGATCTGCTTCTCGTGATCAATCTCAATAAGGATAATCAGGTCTAGCAAGCTCATTAAAAGTTCATTTACAATAAGAAAAATCTGCACTAACGGTTCTAAAATTATTTATACCCAAATAATCCCTCAATCATAAAGGAATTTTAGATAATATTCAATTGTCTGCAGATGAGTGTAAATTTGTATCAGTATGATTTGCTATATTATTAACCATGTATCCACTTACACCAAAAAATAATAGCATAAGAGACATAGCTATTTTTTTTGGATTTATATTAGATATATATTCTGACTTATTAGTCTGATATATATTTATTTTTAGCCAAATTTGATGTAATTTTTCTCTCATTTTTTTTGTGATGTATATATAAAAAATATAAATATTCTGACATAATCTTATTCCAAAAAATATTCTAGTCAAATAATATTCATAAAATTCATGATAAATAAGAATTTAATTTATGATATTATAATGAAATAATAAAATAATATTGACATATATCATAAATATCTATTGATATTTAATAAAATATATATATAAGTCAGATTATATTTTATATCATAAAATTATGTAATAATTATGAAAAATACAAATTATAAAAAACAAGAAAATCAATTATCTAGAAGAGAATTTTTGTGAAAATTAATAGCATGATTGTGAATAATAACATCTTGAGGAATTGCAGAAGTTATGTCAAGCTGTAGTCAAGATAAATCTACTACACCGACACCCCAGCAAACTCCAGCCCAAATATTAGCATCCAAAAAAGCATCAAGATTAGCTGAATTAAAATCAAAATATACACTAGAGCAAATCAAAACAAATGGTTTTAGTTATAAATTATATTTTGCTTATCCTTCAGACCAATCACCAGAACAATTTTTTGAAAGTACATTTTTATGATACCTAAAAGATACAAATTTTATGGATAAAATAAATACTGTTTTTAGCGATCTTGCAAATATATATATGCCATGAGCTTGATACAATGGCAATACATTTTTGTCATGAAATATCAAAATCAATATGGAAATAAAATTTTTGCCAATTACTAAATCCCAAATATCCCAAATCAATCAAAATCAATCAATATATGATACATTACCAATATTATCTTGATTATCTTCCTCGATATTTGAAAAAGAGGTTATTTGAAATATAAATGATAATGATCAAATATCATTGTGAAATAGTATAGTATATGATTTTGAAAAACTCAATAATATAAATCCCCCAGCATGATGAACTGCACAATTGACTAACTTATATAGCTGATCTAGCTTTGTGTCTTCTGTAGTATCTACTCCAGTTAGTGGATTATATACAAACAAAACTGATGTAATATACAAATTATTATCAATTGCCCGTACAAATTTCCATGAATTACGACATATTCTTGGTAATATAAGTGATAACGCACTACATTTACAATGAAATCAAAAACCAACGGTACAATGCTTTACTATAGTAGACGCAAAAACTTGAATACCAAAAAAAATGCTGATATGACAAATATGATCTATATACTACGACGCTAACGTAAGACCAGTATGATATACCGATATAAATGGAAAAATAATTAGATTAGATCCAAATATTGAAATTTTAGCTGATACACGATTTATAAATCAAACTTGATCTATATGATGAGCTAGTAAAAATGGTAATCGCACAAATGTATTATTACCAGCAACTATTACTACAGACAAGATTACCTGATACTATATTAGACCGTGAGATTTGGTGCCTATAAAGTTTGAACTACTATTGGAGAATCGAGAAACTACAAAATGACAACGACTATGAGATAATAGCAAAACAGTTTGAACAAATATACAACAAATTTCTGATTCATTGGTGCAAACAGTAGTTGATAAGACAATATTTTAGTACAAAAAATATATAAGCACATATATAAAATAGAAAAAACTTCAAGATTAAATTAAAATATATAAGTCAGAATATATTTTATATCACTAAATCATATAATAATTATGAAAAATACAAATTATAAAAGAGAAGAAAGTGGATTATCCAGAAGAGAATTTTTGTGAAAAACGATGACATCATTATGAATAATGACATCTTGAGGCATTGCAGAAGTTATGTCAAGCTGTAAACCTACCGAAAATACTCCTACGCCATTACAAATAGATAATGGTCTATGAAATAGAAAAAATGCAATAAGGAATAATCTAAATGAACAATATGGAGATATAAATAAAATATTATCAAAATGACTTGATTATGATATATATATACCATATCCAGATAATAGTACACCCGAAAATTTTTTTGGTAAAGAATATCAAAAAATGCAAGACCTAGACTATATATGAGATATAAATAAAAATATGTCATTTTTGTTATCTCAATATAAAAATTAACTTAATATGTAATAATTGCAGCAATTAAGGTAACACATTTGATAAAAAAAGATTATAGAATAAAATTATAGAGCCGCTAGGCGAAATAATGTTTATTCTATAA
>JAYWGF010000198.1:0-3918 GCA_043778395.1 bacterium
AGCACTAGATATATCTGATTTAATCTTTATTCATTTAAAATCTATAGTAGTGAGTGTTTTATCAAACCTTGCATTGTCTTCTAGTATAGTACCAACCAATCAACTCCTATAATTTTTTCAAAATCTTTGTTTTGTTCATATAGATCCTTCAACAAAAGATCGATTTATTATAAAATCTTCATTTGATTGTGTTGTTGATTTAGACTGTTTTAATTGAAATTTATCTTGCTTATCAAATACTCTATCTTTTTGTTTTCATGCTTTATTGAATTCTCTATCTATTACTTTATTTCTTCTTTCTATTTGTTTCCTCAATAAAACTAATTCTTTTTTTCTCGCTCTTTCTTTTTTATTTAAAAGGGTATTTCACATATCTTTTAATTCTTTATCAATTCATTTTATTTTTACCTCATTTGAATCTTTTTCAATTAATAGGTCATTGGTTATTTTAGATAACTCGTCTTCTTGTTTATTTAAATCTAATATAATATCATTAAATTCTCAATAATATAGTGTACTATTAAAACTATCAGATCATCTCTCAATCTCATATCATTCTTCTTTTATTTTTCTAACTATATCTCAATAGTAATCTATTTGATCCGATAACAATGATATTTTTCTATTTGCTATTGTATATATTGTTTCTATATTTGATACCCTATTTCAAAAAGAAGTATCAGACTTAATAATTCATTCTATAAACGACAGTATAATATCTTTGCCAGTATCTGTTAGATTTGCTATATTATTTATAGAGTCTTGTATTATATTATCTACTGACTTTTTAATTTCTTTATTTCATGCCTTTAATTCTGTGTAATTTATTTCAGTTAAAGATCTTGCTTTTTTTAACTCTGCAGAAATTATATCTAATACATTGTCATTCTTTGTTATAAAATCAATAAAGTTTTTATATACAATTATATCTCATTGCGTCTCTATCTTATATGGTTTTTTTGCATATTTATAGAATGATGACCAGAATCATGATACATCTGTGTTCTTTATTTTAGGAGATATTCATTCTTTTTTTGATATGTTTCTTATGACATCATCTACGGATGACTCGGTCTTTGACGTTAATAGATGTGCTATATCATTTACTGTCAATCTAGATCAGTCTAAATATTGTACATCATCTTTAGATACAAATCATTTGATATAATTTAGTATTGAGTCACGATTATTGTCTAGTAATCACTTAGATATATCAAGTATTTTTCATCTTGTAGCACTTACCTTTGTTATTCATACAAGCTTTTGATAGTTTTGTATTTCTTTTGCAAATCAAGACTCTGTTCATTTTCTTATACCAATAATAGTTTTTTGATTATCAACTGATATAGAATTGATAAGCATGTTTTTGATATTCTTTTTTGTATTAGCATTTAGATTTCATTGTCAAATCATATCAAGTACTCATCCATATAATCTTCACATGTATGCATTGTCTGAAAATCTAGCAACAACGTCTCAATTTAATAAATCAAATCTTATTCAACCAGCTGGCGACAATATAGCGGATGATGAATATTTAATAGATAATTCATTATATAAGTTTTTATTTTTATCTTGCAATATGATTATTCATTTATAATCTTTTGGTATTTCATCTATTGAATCAAGGATAACTATCTCTTCCGCATGATCTTTAACTAATGTTTGTACGTAGTTTGTTTCGTATGATATCTCTGTTTGTTTTATATTATTAACAAAACCATCATATGTAATAGGCTCGCGTACTATTACTATTTTTTTTCCTGCTGTTATAAGATCTCAATCATAGTTACTTGACATAGCGAGCACTCAGTCTGAAATACTAGATTTTCATTTTTTCTCTAATATATTATTTGCCAAGCTATCTAGAAAATCATCTTTTGTATTTTTAACCATCTTCTGGAACTTCTCAGTGCTATCTATTCATTGCTCTAATACTTTTTTAGAATAGTATTCTTTTTGAAAATTTTTGTATTCTATTCAAAACTTTCTTATCATATCATCGTGCAAAGGAACGAAAGAAGTCATCATAGAGTCGTCTAATCAAAAGAAGTAGTGTACTGGATATTGGTCAATTCAATCTATAACTCATCAAAAATCATCTATCAGTTTATCTCATTTTAGATTAGATAAGAATAAATCTATAGAACTTTTATCAGTTAGCAACTTATTAGACATGGTTGCTTTTATGAAATCATTTATATTTGATGATGATTTGATTGGCAAATTATCAATCATCATAGAAAGATCTATAACAGATGATAATGAATTAAATGACTTATCTGATTTTGCTTGTAATAAGAAATCTCATAGTGCAGCAACCTTTTCTTTCTTACTAACATTTGATTTAAAGTATGATATAATGCTTCATACTCAGTCATATGTTCATCATGGTACGCGTTCAATTGATTCAAATAATGCAGTATTATCTAATATATCAAATGCTGTTTTAAAGTTAGCTCTTCATGATGATATATATCTATATGCCATTACTGACATGAAGTTATTATATGTACCAGAGTGATCTATGAGTTTTTGCAATATTCAATCTGTAATATTCTGATCTCTTTGATATATATCTTTAAATAGTTTTTCCAATCATTTTTTATATCATCTCTGATTATTTCAAAATTTTTTTGAATATTCTTTAAAAGATTTTTCTAATTCTTGATCTAGGTTTTTTGCTTTTATGGAACTAATTAATTTTGATTCTGATACTCAAGCAACCGACTTTCATATTGTGTCTAATTCTGCAGCATAATTAAAATCTAGCAATATCTTATTTGCTACTGCATCTTGTATTTTTATAGCATATTTATTTGTTATTCACGAAGCGGCAAGCTCTACTTCCGAAAAAGACTCTATTCTATTAACGTATTCCCATACATCAGCATATGAATTTCAATCAAATCAAAAAGACTTCATTCTATCTATCAAAGATATAACAAATTGATTTTTTGTTGTTCAGCTATTAACAAATTTAAACCTTGCATAACTTAGCAATGTATTATATGCAGATTTAGAATTTCATTCTGATTGTATAATCTTTCAATCTTTAATAAATACTCATTCTCAATTAGTATTAATATCTATTTGTTTTATAAGAGAATTTGCAAATTGATCATTTGCCAGTATTCATGCGAACTGTCAGACTATATTCTTACACTTTTTACTCATCACAGATAATATTTGCTGATAAATCGTTTAATATACTTTCTGATATAGATACCAACTTCTGTTGTTCTTCTGGTAATCTATTTATAATATCTTGCATCTCTCATTCTTTATTTGCTATTTTATTGCTCGCTATTTCAATAGAGTTTTCTCATCAATATTTATATATAGGTTCTCATGAATCTGATTCTATCTTTGTAAAAAGATCTTTAACTCAAACATCAACTCATTTCTCTGATATTCTTTGAGTTAATACAGATTCTGGTATTCATGCTTCTAGCTCAGATGGCGTGAATCACAATAAATCTTTAACTTTAGTTTGCTGAATCATCTCATTTTTACCAAGTAATACTGTTGCTCAATCTCATGCAACAACGGCAGTATTTTCTCATTCCTTTATTGCAAATTCTTTTGCAAATACATCAGTAGAGCTTCATCATTTTACAAGTTGATTTATTTCTTGAAATATATCTTCAATCGGTTCTCATCTTTTCCGTCTTTGAACTCATATATCTTGCAATCGTCTAATTGCAACTATTTTTGAAAATTGAGAAACATCTCATCATGTTGCAATAATTGCCTTATTTGTTTGATTTACAAATACCTGACCAATTGATTGTGCGTCATTAACTTTCTTTTGTCAATTTGCACTTAATCAATATATTATTCACTCTGAATTTACTGCATAATCTACTCACTCTTTTGCTTTCAATATTTCTGTATCTAATGCTGATCTTGTTGCTA
>JAYWGF010000199.1:0-12552 GCA_043778395.1 bacterium
AGTAATCATATAGATCTCATACTATCTATATTTTTGAGACCTATAGTATTTGGTGCAATATCTGATATTATCAAATCAAATTTCTCCACAGATTCTATTTTTAATATTTTTGCTATATCTGACTCATTCATCAAATCAGCCTCATATGTATTAGTATTTGATAATTTTATGTTTACTCTTTTGAGGTCAAGTCAGATTATTTTATAATCTTTATTTTTGGATAAAGACTGCATTTTTTGAGCAGAAAATTGTAATCGGCTTCAGGGAGCACAACCTATATCTAGTATATTACTTATATTTTTATCAAATAGTAAAAATTTATCATCTATTTCTTGAAGTTTGTATGCAGATCTAGCCACGTATCCGTCTTTTTTTGCTTGGTGGAAATAAAAATCTTTTGGGTTGAAATTTGACATATGTAATTTTGGGATAAATATTAGCTAATGTTTGGTTCTATCATGTAATTTGGTGATATATTTCTATCACAAAGAGTAAATAATCAAGTTATATTCTTATTATTATCTACATCCATAATATGTAAATCATCATAAATCATGCAAATTTTGCTGTCAATATAATCAAAAGATATTTTTGGTAATCACATATATATATTATCAGATAAATCATCCAAATATATCTTTTCACCTTGCATATCATTGATATTAACTTTTTGAATTTCACCATTATTTAGTAATCGGTAATTATTTTTTTGTCATATATATATGAGTATACTTAGATCAAATATCTTATAAAGACTAAACTTATCTATAGTATATATATTTGGCAAGGATTGGTTAGTTTTTTCTAGTAAATAACTCAATAAATTTATAGCCAAACATCATAGTCTAAGATTTGTAAATGAGCCAGGTCCATTGATGATATATATATCTATAGGTAGATAAGTATGATATAGATCAATAATAATCTGACTAATTTCTCTTTCTAATTTGCCTCTTCATAGTACGATTTTTTCGTTATTGATAATGATATATATATTATCTGAAGATAAATTTATAAACATAAATTATGTAAAATTACTAAAAAAGCTACAAACAATATATATATTTTGATTGCAAAGTAAAGAAAAAATCATTGAATTATAGTTAGTAATATATATATTTACATTTATGATATTCTTTTGATAAAAAAATAATAAGTCAGAATATATATGATATTTATATAAAAAATTAAAAAAACATGAAAATAGATGTAAGCGAAGCAAAAAGATGAGTAATCATCAATGTGGATGGGAATTTGTATAGTATAGTGGATGTGTGACATACTCATATGTGAAGATGATGAGCTACTTACACACTAAAAGCTAGAAACATACTCACTGGGCAAAATAATAATTTGACTTATAAATCAGGCACTAGCGTAGAATGAGCAGATGTAAGCCGTAGTAATGCTACTTATTTGTACAATAATGGCGATAGCTACAGTTTTATGGAATCGGATACTGGAGAAATACATGATATATCTAGTGACATCATAGAAGATAGTATAAGATATCTAAAGGATAATCTAGATGTATATCTTATGAAATATAATGAAAATATAATATGAATTATACTGCCCGCGACCATTAGTTATAAAATTACACAAACACTTGATGGCGATCGTGGTAATAGAGCAAATGCAGGCAAAAAGTCTGCAACTTTGGAAAATTGACTAGAAATTATGGTTGCAGATCACCTAAATGAATGAGCTACTGTAATAGTAAATACTAGCACAAATGAAGTTGCATAGGTATATATTTTCCTATTTTGACGCATGATATTTTTGTAAATAATTAATAATCTGACAAAATACATATAAGTCAGATTATTTTTTATATAAGTATATAATCTGACTTAAAATAATATTATTTATTATGAGATATTTTTTGTATACATAAATTTGTGATATAACAAAAACATATGTAGTTTTTTTGATAATTAGTTTTTGATAGTTAGATTTCTGAGCTTGACTAGCTCTTGTTCTATATTGTATAATTTATCAAAAATAGTATTTATTTTTTCTAGATTTATTTTATTATAACTTGTCAATAATGGCATTAGGTCGTTTTTGGTAATTTGTGATAGATCTTCTGCATTTGTTTTTATGTTTTGAAATGTTTGTGCGTTTTCAAGTCATAAATCTTTAGTTATAATTGTATTATCATTTTGCAAATTTGCATATGATATAGATTCTTGAAGTTTAGTTAATATTTCATTCAAATTTGTCAAATCTACATCTATTGATCATTTATTTATTTTTTTATCAATGATAGATATCTCGTCCATAAGATATTTTTTGTAAAGACTTATAGATTCTACTGCATATTTTGCTGTTTCTCATTGCTGTTTGTAGTATCTCATATTATCAAGCTGCAATTTCAAAAACCAAATATCATAATTTTTTATAAAACTAGGATATATTTTATCATATTGATTTATCAAATTCATGTATTCTTTGTGTAGTGATTTACTTTTGGCTAATAAATCTTTTTTATCCTCGCCTGTATTATAATAATTGTAAAGTTCATTATTTTTTGTTACTAGTTTTGCAAAAATTGTGATATATTTATCAGCAATATCATCAAAAGAATTTTTTGGTGTAATTTTCAAGCTAGATTGTGCTTTCGTTATGTAGTCAACACCTGACATCAATATCAAATCACCATTTTTTGGTATTTGCGTATTTATATTCAAATCAACATTATTACCTGCTCGTTTTATATATGTATCGATAGAGTCATTTAGCTGTGGATCTAGGTAATTTCGTACATCTATATATGCATTCATTTTAGCAATAGATGAGTCGTTCATATCATCATCACCAAAAACTATTTCTCAAGAATTATTGCTAATTTGCTCTAGTGCAGTTTTTTCTTGAATTAATTTTGTATTTTTTGTGCTATTTATCGTCGCACATCCAGATATCACACATGATAATAACAATACAAACAATAATTTTTTTCGCATTTGATTTTAATTTATATATATAAAAACATTAACTTACTAATTTTTGTAGCCAATCTGGCAACATATCCATAACTTTAGCTTCTGAGGATTTTCTATTTGCATTGGCGATCAGCCATATACGAGTAGCTTCTTCTGTTCATACAAATCAATTGCCCTCATAATATATGGCTTTTTCAGGCTTTTTATAAGTTCAATTATTGGTTGATGATTGCTCATATATTTGTTCGGGATTGTATATTTTATCAGTTAGTCAAGTGAGTCTATCTTCTACGCGAGTCAGACTATCATTTTTATTTGTATTATTTTGATATATATCAGTAATATATTCTGACTGATTTGGTTTCGGTATTTCCCTATCTAGAGTAGCAAGTCTATCTGTCAATATATCATTTTTTAGTTTATTTGGGTCTATTATATTCTCTAAACTTTCTTCTTTTTCTATTTGATTTGTCATAAATAATATGTATATTTGATAAATAGTTTTGGTATAAACAGGATATTATAGCAAACTGTAAAATAAACAATAATTATATTTTTTATACTACTATATATTATCATAAATACGGTTTTTTATAAAATAGTCGTCTAGTTATACATATCTATAAGTATTTGAAAACAATTAACAATATATATATTACAGATGATTTGTCAATCAAAGATGTTTGAAAAAAAAATCTATTTGTATAAAATATGATCAGTAATTTACTATATCATAATAATCACAATATGAATAAAAAACAGAAGACTTTGATTACATATGATGATATTGTATTTTTGGCTAATAGTCTAGTAGATATCACAAAAGTTAAGCCTAAAATCACTGCAGAAAACATATTACAATCTATATACCTACTATTGCTAAATAATAATATAACTTTGATTTGGAATATGATATGATTGCCAAGTGATATTATGACCAAATATCTATGATTAGCTTCAATAAAAAATACAACTTGAAAACTTTATAATATATGATTTGCAAATAATTTTGCGTCAAACAGTAATTTATTGGATATATTGTATATATGCTTATGAAATATGAGCAAAAGATTTACCAATTATCTAAACAATAAAGATATAAGTATAGAAAATGTCTTATTAAAATTGCAAAAAATGATAAAGGATTTTGAAAAATCTCAAATAAATATATTTGACTTTATGTTTTTACTAACTGAAAATTTTAATAAACTATGACTAAAATTGGAAGATTTAAAATGAATAGATTTTGAGTCATTTGACTTTGAAGATAACGTGGCGATAGATAATTTGCAAATAGATTTTATCACAGATATATCAGAAAAAAACGTCAAAAATCCCAAAAATAAAAATATATTATCACAAAAAGATATATTTGAAAATTCTTTGACTAAAAAATCTAAATTGCAAAGTAATAGTTGAGATTTGGATTTGCAAGATCGCGATGATGCAGAAAGTAAAATTATTACTGAAAAAAAAGAAATTGATGTAAAAAAATTAGCTGTAGAATATTTTGGTACAGACCTCACCAAGGAAGCTCAAAATAATCAAATAGATCCAATAATTGGTAGAGATAAGGAAATAGATCAAGTAATATATACATTATTACGTAAAACCAAAAATAACCCTATATTGATAGGTGAACCATGAGTTGGTAAAACTGCCGTAGTAGAATGACTTGCACAAAAAATTGCAAATTGACAAGTGCCTACCAAACTTAAAAACAAAAAAATATATATGATAGATATGTGATCACTGGTCGCAGGCACAAAATATCGTTGAGAATTTGAATCAAGGCTAAAAAGTATCATAGACGAAGCTATGGATCCTACGCTAAATATTATATTATTTATAGATGAATTGCATACTATCATAGGTGCAGGAACTGCTGAAGGTGGATGAGATGCAGCAAATATGCTAAAACCAGCACTCGCTAGAGGTAAGATAAAATTGATTTGAGCAACTACATATGATGAATACCAAAAATATATAGAAAAAGATGCAGCACTAAAGAGAAGATTTCAAGAAGTAATGATAGAAGAGCCTACTACAGAAAATACAATCACTATGCTATTGGGCTTGAAGTCAAAATATGAAGACTTTCACTGAGTAAACATATGTGACGATGCTATAGTTAGCGCTATACATTTGAGCAAAAGATATATTATGAATAGATTTTTGCCAGACAAGGCTATAGATATACTGGATGAGGCATGCGCTCGCAAAAGTACTATAACCGCCAAAATAGAAAATGATAATGATCACAATAAATATAATGTCCAACTAGAAGAACTTGAAAAAAAAATTGAGAAAGCCGTATCAAATCAAGATTATTTCTCGGCCGCAAAATATAAAAGTGATCAAAACGAAATTAAAAAAGAAATACAAAAAATTAAAAGTCAAAACCTTCTACCAAGTCACCTTCGCCCAACAGTTGATAAAAATGATATATGAAATGCACTAGCTGACAAAATTTGAATTCCTAGCAATATTATTACAGAGTCAGAAGTTGCAAAATTAAAAAGACTTGAGAATGATTTAAATAAAAAAATAATCTGACAACACGAGGCTGTAGCAAGTATCAGTAAGACTTTGCAAAGATCTCGCCTCAGTAGCATCACCAAAAATAAACCTATAGCATCTTTTGTATTTTTGTGACCTAGCGGAGTAGGAAAAACTTTGATAGCAAAAACTATAGCCGAAGATTATTTTGGCGATAGCAAAAGCTTGATAAGAGTAGATATGTCAGAACTTATGGAGAGACATTCTGTCAGTAAATTGATATGATCTGCACCAGGATATGTATGATATGAAGAATGATGAAACCTCACGGAACAAGTTCGTCGTAAACCATATAGTGTGATATTATTTGATGAAATAGAGAAAGCAGATGCTTCAGTGCTAAATATATTACTACAAATTCTTGATGAATGACAAATCAAAGATAATAAAGGTAGAATAATAAATTTTAGATCAACTGTCATAATTATGACCAGTAATATATGATCAGAATTTTTTAGCAAAAAGGGTAATATTATATGATTTGATTTATGATCCAAAAATATCAGTCAAGAATTTCAAAATCTACAATCTATCAAAGACAAAGTAATAGATAAACTAAAAGATACCATATTACCAGAATTACTAAATAGAATAGACTACAAAATAGTATTCAATCCGCTTAGCAAAGCTAATCTCAAAACTATATTTACAAATGAATTTGATACATTTTTGAATGCACGATCTCATAGAACTGATATAAGATTACCAGAATATTCTGACCCAGAGCTTGATGTTATCATAGACAAAATCTACGATCCTCAATATGGCGCTAGACCCATTAGTCAATATATATTTGGCGAAATAGAGCCCAAAATCATAGATCAAATTATGGAATCTGCATAATATAATATATATTAATAGATTATCTGACTTTACAACAAAAACAAAAAATCCTTTCTTTAGCGAGATAGGATTTTTTTTAGATTATATATAACCTGACTATTTTGATAGTATTTATAATTATGCTATAGATAAATTTAGATTTCAAATATATATAGTATTTTGTATATATTACAATATCTCTTCAAAAATCTATTGACAAATATATTCATATAATTATATTATTTTTGTGAATAAATATTCACTCGCGACATAAATGCTTGGCGAGCAAAAAATAAAATGAAAAAAATAGTTTTAGTGGGGATGATGATTACCGTAGTAATGTGTGCAGTTATGACTGCAAAAGGGCAAGTTTTTTCTGCAAAAGTTGTACAGAAGATAAAACCTTATGATAATGACAGTCTTATGCTATTATTAGAAAGAAGTCCAATTATTCTTAAGTCAAAACCGTTAACAGTGAATGTAGTACATTTGCATACGTATAACTATGCTTCAGAAAATCAAAAACTACCCAATCAATATCGTGGATTGTTCAAAGTTATCTTGAGTGGTAGTAACGGATCACAAGCAAGTGTATTTATTTTTTTTAGTTTTCCCTCTAATCCTTATTTTGACTCAGTAAGTTGGTTTATTGGTGATGATCATAGGAAATTTGATTCCTATATGTCACATGGAGATCTAAAACAAGAATATCGTCAATGTATCATTGATGGTATATCTGACTGGGTATTAAAACTACCTTAAAAAAACTATACTAAAAACCCTTAAAGCTCGGATATATTATTATGCCCGAGCTTTTTTCTTATCTGCATAAATTATCAAAAAACATATTATATATATTACCAATAATAAAGTCAGATTATATCTGATATATATATATTATTTATCCAGCAATTTTTGACAATATTTTATCAATTTACCTTTATCATTGCGATCTAGATCATCCAATACGTATTTGTATGATTTTTTGATCAGTTCACCTAGCTTTGGTCAAGGCTGTAAATTTAACTCAGATATCAAAATTTCTCAATTTATGGCAAGATTTTTGATAGTAAACTGTCACTCGGTATTTTGTATATTATTGATTTTGTCAAAAAGTTCTCGCGGTTCGTCAACTTCCTTGGTTTGAATTGGATTAAATTGTCCACGACGATCTGCTAGACATATATATACGAGATTGCGAGTCATTTCAAATCATTTTTGACTGATTAATTTACGCAATTTTGAAGGCTGATTTTCTTGTTTAGACATCAGTATTTCTCACGGTTTCATATGATTACGTACATATCGACTAATAGATTCTATTTCAGAATTACTAAAGCCAATCTTGGCAAAATCTTCCTCTGCAAACTCAGCTCCACAATTTATATGGTTTAGCCAACTTCCATACAAAAATTCCAAATCTTCTTTTTCCAAAAAAGTATGTGTATAATACTGTTCCGTTTTGCCTACATCGTGATATAAACATCATAATCTGACCAAATAATCTTGCGATAATTCCTGTCAAGCCTTGAGTACCATCAAAGTATGATGCCAAACATCCATAGGATGATATTTGACTGGTTGATTTAGTCATTTTAGATTATAAACACTAGGAAATATATATTTTATCAAATTTAATTCGTCAAGCATAGCAATATATCCAAAAGGATTTTTACCAGAAAAAACTTTTACGATTTCTTCATGTATTCTTTCTTTGCTAAGTTTTCTCACCAAAAAATATAATTTTTTCATACTTTTTCGTGTCTTCGGGTCTATATCAAATCCTGGCAAATTAGTAGTAAACCTTATAGCTCTAAGTATCCTCAATGCATCTTCCCAAAACCTATCATCGGCGCTTCCTACAGCTTTTATTTTGTTGGCGAATATGTCTTGTATTCATTTTTGCGGATCTATAATTATTTGTATTTGCGTACTTTCTTTTCATATATATATAGATAGGTTTTTTTCGTTAAATTTACCATCATATATATTAGTGATAATCTGACTATCTTGGACTATAAGTAGATTTTTAGTACTGATATATATATATCATTGCTTGGTAAGTTTATCTATTATTTTGCCATCTATTACGATTTCGTTTTGTTTTGGTTTATTTGGTAATATATCTGTTATTATTTCTTTTTCTGAATTTTTATTTGTACTATCAAATGTATAATTAGTATAATATATACAATTTATCGTAAAATCTCTTCTTTGACTGTCTAGTAATATACTATCAGACCAAGTTATCTCATCGGGATGGCGTCAGTCAGAATATTTTGTCTCTGTACGAAACGGCGTAATTTCAAATTTATTATTTTTGTCGATTATGGATATTGTACCATATTTTTGTGTGCGAAATATACTCAATTCTTTTTTTTTGTTATTATTTAGGTAATTTCGTATATTATCTGGCGATCCGCTAGTTGCAAAATCCAAATCTAATTTGGCTATTTCTGTATCCAAATTTATATTTCATAATAATATATCTCTTACTAATCCACCAACCAAAAAAATATCACTTTTATTAGTCAGGTGTTGCACCTCGGTTATATATTTATTCAATTCAAATAATTTATCAAAATTCATAGTCAAAGGTACTTTTTTATAAAATATTTATATACATTCACTTAAATTTAATATTTGCTATTTTTATAATATAGATGTTTCCATTATTTCAAAATCAAAATGTATTTTGCCATAATCACATTATATATTGCCAATCGTACTTTGCAGATTTACTGATCAGCTAAAACCATTTTTTTTATAATTTACGACTGAGTTTATAGTGAAAATTTGATTACTGGATTTATAATCATCTATATATATATATCTACTAAATTCAGACTTGATGCAGGTAGAATTATAATTACTAGTATATATCTTGGTTCCATTTACATCACATATATACAAATCTCCATCAGTCAGGTTATTCATTTTATTTATTTGATATCAGCCATCGGATAGTATATTGGCAATATATGTATTTTTGGCCAAAAACCTTTCTTGACAACTACCGTCAGAATCATTTACGCTAATGCAATTCCAGTCCAAATCTCTACCTCAAGACATAATATTGCTATTGCGCAAATTATAAAATAGTTCAAGTCATTCTTTGCTTAGCATAGTACCTATTGTCTTACTATAGGCGGTATTGCGAAGTGACTGTATATTAGTGATAATTCATAATATCAAAGCAACGCTCATAGCCAAAATAACTATACTTATCAAAACTTCAATCAAAGTGAATCATTTTTTCATATATATATATCACTAGTATAAATTACTTTTTTGAAATTTGAATAGTAAATTTGCTTTTTATGTCTTCATACCTAAAATCTGCCTCATAAGTTCATATATTTTCTATTTTTTGACAAGCGATATAGTCGGGTGATATATCTATGTTAGATTTTGAAGATAAATCTTTGGCAATATATTTATTGTCTATTTTAGCAAAAAGTTTACCACTTGCATTAGCTTCAGCCGATAATATATAATTTTCTACCACTAGTATCTGTATATATTTTTTGAGATTATTTGTATATTCTGACTTTTCTTTTTGTGTTTTGGCTATAGCTTCAGCCTTTTCTTTTTTGATTTTTTCATCAGCTTTTTTTGCAATTCATTTTGGGATTAGCATATTATTTGCATAACTGATGGAAACTGATTTTATCTCTCATTTGCGACCTACTCATTTTGTATCCACCAATATTATCACATCTATTTTGTCATTTGACATATTATGATTATTTATTTTTATAAAATTAACTTTATTTATTAAATTTGATTATCGTATCAATATATAAACATATATAATAAAAAAAATCAAAAAATCAATAATAATATATTTTACAAAAATAAACTTGAAAATAAAAATAATATATATATTATGTATTATGAATTATAAGACTCAATTAGATTTGAGTCTTGTTTTTGTAAGTGAAATATTTTGATTGTGATAATATGTATCACAAATTTATGGTGAGATGGCAGAGTGGTCTAATGCGCACGATTGGAATTCGTGTGATCAGAAATGTTCCCGGGGTTCGAATCCCCGTTTCACCGAATTTGATATAATAATAATATACACAAATGATAGATAATCTAAAACAAATTAATAAAGATTTTTTTGAATATTATTGAATAACAAAATTACGACTTTTTGGTAGTTTTGCAAGGTGAGATAATTCACCCAATAGTGATGTAGATTTATTATATGAATATAATCCTGACAAAGATCAATCATTTTCTGGTATATATGGTTTAGCAGAAGAGTTACAAAAAAAACTAAAACATCCAGTAGAATTAGCAAATATAAATTTAATAAAAGATAATGTAAGGTATGAGATTTTATCTAGTAAAATACAGATAATATAATGGAAAAGACTATTTCAAAACATTTAGATCGACTACTGGAAATGATAGACAAACTTGAAAGATATACCGTAGATATAGCAAATTATGATGATTTTGTAAGTAGTGAAAGAAATATAGATTTGGCTATAGTCCCACTTATACAAATATGAGAGATAGCATGATCTTTATCCAAAATATATAACTTCAATATAGATATTCCATTTAAAGAAATAATTTGATTTAGAAATATATTAGTGCATACTTATCATAAAATAGATCCACAAGTAATATATAAAATTATAACCAAAAGTATTCCTACCTTAAGACAAAAATTATTGGAATATAAAATAGATAATAACTTATAAATGTATATATATATTAGCAATATTATCTGACTTTATTTATGATATAAGATAAATGCCTACAAATCAATCTATATACAAATGAATTATAAATTTATTAAAATAATCTGATAAGCATATTGTTAAAATAGAGAAGGCAAAAATTACAAACGACTAATGATTGATTTTATATTATACAAAAGAAATTTATGATTTTGTAAATCAAATAAATATTAAATTTAGCAAAATAAATTTGAACCAAGAAAAATCTAAAGAACTAAAAGAAAAATTTGAAAAGGTAATTTATATATACAATCAAACAAAAAAATGATAACATACCACGGTACAAGTATATCTTCAGCCAAAAGATTACTAGAAAGAAAATTTCTAAAAATTGATAATATGCAAAATAGTTTATGATATACCATAAATACTACCAACAATTTATCTGAAGCCCAAACTCATGCAAATATCAAAAAATACGAAGATCCAAAAGAACTTGGTGCAATATTGGAAATACAAACCGATGATAATGCAAATATATACAATGAAAATTTTGTAAATAGTCATAATAAATATCGATACGATATATATCAAAAATGAAAATACGATATAATAAATACTCATGTAAGCAATTGATTTGATATACAAATGATATATAATTATGACAAAATTAAATCAATAAAAATAATAAAAATAATAAAAATAATCTAAATATATATTAGATATATATTCTGACTTTATTTATAATATACATATGTTTAATGATAACCAAATTTTGTCCATATTGTAAAAGTAATTCTGCATTTTTTAATACTTATGCTAATCAAATAGAAAATAAATGTACTAATCTGTATTGACGAGTTTTACAATGTAATAATTGTAACTGATTGGTAATCGATTACACGGAATATTCTTATTATGATGATAGTAAAATTACTATATCATATCCATCTATATGAGAATATATAACTACTATTGATACAAAGCATATTACAGATGATCTTATAAAAAAAGACTTTGAAGAATCAATAAATGCTTATAATTTTTGATTGTATATATCTACTTGTATGATGATTCGTCGTTGTGTACATAGAGAAGTGGAATTAAAAAACTGAATATGAAAGGATCTATATGATCAAATTCAAAGCCTTGGCATATCAGATAATTTAAAATTACTATTGCAAAAGATAAGAATATTTTGAAATTCATGAGCTCATCCGAATTATGTGCTAGAAGATAATAATTGAAATATAATTGTTGATTATAAAGAAGTGGCTTCATTATGATTACATTTTATGGATATGTATTTTTACGACAAGTATTCAGTTTCTAATTTAATATCAAAATTCTCTAAAACCACATAAAGTCCAATTATATTACTAATATATATACATTTTAATAACTTAAATATAAAAAACAAATGAAACTAAATGCAGATAACATGAAACTAATCATCCAAGAAATGGCTGGAGATTACAAATTAGATCCACAAAGTATACTAGAAATAGTGCAATTATCTATCAAAA
>JAYWGF010000200.1:0-12527 GCA_043778395.1 bacterium
TATATGCAAATATTCTATCTCAAGTGCATCAAGCTTTGATTTGGTATCTGATATATATTCCATAATATTTTCCCATTCTTGTATTGGGTTATCTGTATCTAAAAAGCAAGCTTTGATAATCTGCTCCCAATATTCTTCCAAACTAAGTCATGCCATATCCGCCATACTTTGAGTCCCATAAAGCCCAAGAGTCCGTGTAAATAATCATTCTCATTCTTTTTTATTTCTCGCATCCATTATATATACCTAAATGACTTAGTTCTATCCATTATTTTTTGACTATTTACTCATTCTAGTTTACTTTTATCATTTTCAGAAATTATATTTATGACATGATCTATAGTATTTATTTCCTCAAGTCTAAGGTTTTTTGGAGTCCGCATAAGTTGATCTTCACTTGCAAATTCATAAAAATCCTTCATCAAGCCATCAGGCAACAAACGCAAAATTGCATTTCATCAAGCCTCAAGTATAGATATTTGTAGATATTATAGGATAGGTTTGGCACACTCGGGGACTTATAACAGAACTACATCTCATTTTTTGATTCATTTGCCTCATCATAGTGCAAATTTTACAAATACATCGGCATAATTTTTGAGTATTTTTAGAGAAGGCGTATACATTTTTTAGCTTTTTGATATTATAAATATAGTCTGACTCAATTATATTTTGCTGATATGATATATTATATCAACCATAATCAATATACATTATCTCAAAAACATAAAGTCAGAATATATATGATATATATGATTGCAATAAAATCAATTCATAAGGTTTATTTTACAAAACGAGTAAATCAATAATATCATGGATAGATATTCAAAAATACTTGATTAGTTTGTCATGATTTGCTATACTCACAAATTTTATAATCTCCACAAAATCACAGCTCAGATAGTATATATAATAGATTATCTTTTGACGAAAATGAATCGGAATATATTACATTATTTTGATTTATACAAATAGATCAATCATTTGAAGTTTCCAAAAATATAGATTTTGGCAATCATATATCGCAATATATATACAAACATTTTATTACACAATTTATCATAAATATATCTTTATCGTCAGGTAATACTGATATTTTAGGTTGTGATTTTATTTCAAATCAGCCTATCTGTATATTTTTATTATTATTTATAGATAAAATTCATTCTTTTATCATTTTATTTATAATATCATGTGCCATAGTTCACTTTATTTTTAGCAAAGATTTGTAAAATCATATAAGATTTAGTTTTGATGATTTGTTTGCACATCCAAAAATATCTACCAATCCAAAATTATTGCTTAGTGATAAAGCCAAACTTATATCATATCCACCAAAATTTGAATGTAAAATTTTTTGATCTTCTTGCATAAGTTTTATAGGATTTAGCAATTCCATTTTCTGTTTATATTGATAAATAAAATAAATCTCCCTATATACAATAATCAAATGATTGGAGTAATAGAGAGATTTAGGAATATTATATTATGTATATATATTATTTTATCAAAAATTCTCCACATTTTGTGGTAATAAAGGAAATAATAATATATGTTGATTTTTTATAACTCATAGTATTAATTTTGAAAACTGCCCAGGACCGGAATCGAACCGGTATGGTCTTACAACCGGCGGATTTTAAGTCCGCAGCGTCTACCAATTTCGCCACCTGGGCTTACACTAAGTATATATATTTTGATGTTTTATTCAAATAATTTTTGATAAAATATATTTATATCATATATAGTCTGACTTATTTTATCATATATATTTTCAGAAAGATCGATCTTTATTGTAAAACTTCAAGCATTATCATGTCATCCACCACCAAAATTTCTAGCCATCAATCAAGCTTTTTGATTTCTTGATCTTAAAGAAAATTTTAATTCGTCATCTTTTTTTTGAGAAATATATATAGATACCTCGCTTCACGAATAATTTACAATAAATTCCCTAAAACCTTCATAATCATCAATTTTCGCTTCTCAAAAATGCAATAAGTCTGAATATAATAAGTAACTATACACTATATTATCCAATAATACTACTCTTTGCAAAAAAATTATCAATAAATCTATATAACTTTGATCATAAGTTGGTTTGATGTTATCAAGTATAAAGTATTTTTGAGCTCATTTTGATAACATTTGACTAGTAATTGCAAAAGTAGCGACAGAATCTTTTTCATACAAAAATCTACCACTATCGGTGATAGTTCATAATAATAAATACGTAGATATATCTGATGTAATTTGGTCAGGATATAAATAATATATATAATCTCGTATCAATTCGCATACAGAGCTATAAGAAGTATCTATAATATTAGGATAAGGTATATTCTGACTGAAGGGATGATGATCTATGATACAGATATTTTGTTGTTTACTAATATCAAATTTGCTTATACGAGTGATATCATTCATATCCAATACCAAAATCAAGTCATAATCGTCATAATCAAATTCTGTTGTGATTTTGGATATATCTGACAAAAAATGTAAATATTTTGGTGAAGCAAAGGATGTATGATAAGTTATTTTTTTACCAAAATTTTCTAGTAATTTTCATAATCATAGCATAGCGCCTACACAATCTCAATCAACATAATCATGACCAAAAATAGCTATTTTATTGCTAGAAGCAAATATATCCTTTAGCTTGTTTGCAGAAACTATATTTATCATAGTAGATTTTATTCTATTTTATAAAAATTTACTAAATTTGCATCAAATTTATTTACGTCATCACTAAGTTTTACCTGACATACATATTTTGACCAATTTTTTGTAATTCATTTTATAATTACAAATTTCTGATTATTTTGATATTTGGTAGTGAATTCATCAATACTACTCATATAGTCATTATTATCATTGCATATATTTGATATATTTTGATTTATATAATCATAGACCCAATCGCTATCAGTAAATTGCATATATTGACTCAATTTGTACAAAAGAAATTGATCAGTGGATTGAATTTTGATTGGTAAATATATATTGTTCTTGTTTACTAGCCGCTCTTTATCTGAAACTTTTACAAAAGATAATTTTACATTATTTGCAAAATCTGAAGTCGTTGTCTTATTTTTGCAATCACTACAATCAAAAAGTCAAATTACTACTTCATTAATATTTGTTTTATTATTTTTTAATATAATTTGATTACCAGTATTAGTTATGGTATAATTTTTATAAATTTCTGAATCTTTCGGTATTTGTATATATATTTGCATATTTTTATTATAAATATAGGATAAGTCTATACTATCGTTTTCTTGTTTTATATTCTTAATATCCAATATATATATACCGTTATCGTATCATATTATGATTGCAGAAAACTTGTTTTTTCATTTGATGCGAGATATATCTATAACGGTACTTTTAATTATGTATTTTTTGTTATCTATAGATTGCGCTACTATATTATGTCAATCCAAACCTAATACATATCACTCAAAATTTATTATTTCTCAATATTGATATTGTTGGGATTGGAATAATTTTAGGATATCACTTTGATTAGTATAGATAAGATATATAGTCAGACCAAATAAAATTATCAAAAAAAGTTTCTTGACATAGTCATATATTTCTTGAAATCAATCTTTTATTTTTTTGACGTGCATAATATGTATTTATTCTAATAATTGTTTTAACTTTTTTATACCTCTAGATAATTTTTGTCTTATATTATCATTACTAATTCACAATTCTTCACTTATTTCGTCAAACGATAATCATTGTATATATTTTAAGAAAATTACTTGTTGGGTAATAGAATCCAATTTTATCAAAGAGTCTTGTATTTGCTTAAATTCATAATCTTTTTGTAATAAAGTCAGATAATCTCAATTATCTCAAACTAAATCATCTTCAATGGTTCTCACTCATCACTCTTCGTCATCTTTTTCAAATTCACTAAAATTGTAAAGTTTTTTGGATGATAGGAAATCTTTTGTAGTGTTGCGAATCGCAGTCCATATATATGATTCAAAATTTCAATCTAAATTTATATTTGTGATATTTTGCCAAATTTTACTATAAAAATCTGATAAAACGTCGGATGCATCGTTATCAGACAAGCCATAAGTGCTTTTTATAAAACGATAAAAAATGTCTATGGTTTTTTGATAAAATTCACCAAAGGCTATCGAGTCTTTAATTATTAATTTAGAAATAAACTCTTTTTTGAACTTATCCATATTAGCAGTATACTATCAAAAATAGTCACTAAGTTATAAAAAAAACTAATATTTTATCAATACAAACTAAAAACAAAATATTACAAAAAAAATCTCATAATTGAGATTTGGATATATATTTATCTTTTGCTTCGTTGAGGTCTTTTTCTAGCACCAAATAAACCAGGTTTTTTTCTTTCCTTTCTTCTAGGATCTCTTTTTAACAATCATAAAGGTTTTAGTTGCAATCTACTTTCGGGATTTATAGAAATCAATGCCCTAGCAAAAGCCAATCTAATTGCCTCTGCTTGTCATCTAGCTCATCCACCGGATACTTTTATATCGGCATCAAATGATGTTGTAAATTTATCCCCAAGAGCATAAAGCGGATACATAGCATCCAATAATAAATACTCATTACCACCAAAATACTCTTTCATTGTAGTAGTGCTACCATTTGTCTTAGTTATTTGAAAAACTCATCAACCATTATGTATTAGTTTTACACTTGCGGTAGATGTTTTCCTTCTACCAATAGCGAATTCATATGTATTTTTCATAATTTTCAAATTATTATAGTTTTATAAAAGAAATTATATATTTTGTAGTTTAATATTTACTAAATTATCATATTTTGTAGTTTCTCAAACAAACATTTTTAATTTTTGCATACGATCACTACGAAGTTTATTTTTAGTTAACATTCATTTTACTGCATACCATAAAGCTTTTGTAGGATCTTTTTTTAGCAAATCTTTTAGTGCAATTTCTTTCATATTACCCTTATATCATGTATGTTTATAATATATTTTATCTATCAGTTTATTACCTGTTACTGATATCTTATCAGCATTTTTAACTACTACAAAATCACCACAGTTCCAAAAATCACAATAGTAAGACTTGTCTTTTCACAATAATTTATCAGCTATCAATGTAGCCAATCTACCCAAATTTCTACCCTTTGCATCCACTAATAACCATCTTTGTTCTTTTTTTATAGATGCAGGTTTGAGATAGAGTGTTTTATTCAAATCTTTACCAGTAAAAATATCCAACTCTCAATTTTGATCCAAAACTCAATTTATTTTACTTGACATATTTTATATGATAATATTTTATAAAAATTATAATTATAATCTGACTAAATTATTTTTACCAATATTGACTCTACTCCATCTCATTTTCTATATCATAGTTTGTAATTAGCTACAAATGAAGACGATTTATTTTCAGATTGAAATTTTGGCAACAAATCAGTTATAATTTTTTTTCATTCTGATTCAGTAAAAATAGTTTGCTTAACTAATCTTATAGATTCTCTAAGGCCATCTTTCGTGTTTTCATATCTAGTATAAGTAGTTAATAATCTAGCAAAAAAAGAATCAGCATATGCTTTCAAAACTTTAGCTCTTTTTGGAGTAGTGATCATCTGTCATGATCTTACCAAATTTGTCAACATACTTCTCATTACATTGCTTCTAGTCTGAAATTGACCAGTATTGAGTTGTATTAATCTATTTTTTTTATGATTCATAATATATTTATTTTTGTAATATATAGTAAATTATTTTTAAGATAATTATTTGGTCAGTATATTTATTATTTTACAACAATCATTTACCCATATTTTTCATAGACTCTTCTATTTCATCAACCGCTTTTTTACCTACTCATCTCATAGATATTAACTCGGTTTTTTTTCTTTTTTCCAAATCTTCTATAAACAAAATTTCATTCTTTAATAATGCATTTCTAGTTCTTTCACTAAGTCATAATATTTCTATAGGCTGGGTTTTGAGATTATCGCTATCATTTCAAAAAGTTTTATTTCAATCAATATTACCATATTCTATGATCATATTTTTATCAACAAAAGCATCTCAAAAAATAAATAATTTAGTGTAAGAAGACAAGACTTCTCAAGCAAAAGTTAAAACATCCTTTGGTGAAATTTTCTCTGATATTGTTTCTATTTTTATTCTCAATAAATCCTTCACTCATCATACAAAATCCTCCAAAATTTCTTCTACTTGATACTCTATATTATTTACAACATTGAAATCATTATCTATCAAAATCATGTTTATGTAATTTTCTTCTTCTTTCTCTTCTCTCTTACGCAAAGTTTGTATTGACATATATCATTGACCTTTTTCTACTCTATATTCTATATATATTTCTTCAGCAGAATCAGTAATTTCAAACATATATATATCACTATCCAAAACTTCTATACCATCTGTAAGAATCAAACTTTTTGTATAATATTTTCAAATTCATTTGAATTTTTGTCATATTCGTGTAATTTGATCTGAGGCTTCTGGAACCACAAATCTTATTTTTTTAAGATTCATAACTATATCAAAACTTGACTCTTTTATTCACTCTATAACAGTATATTCATGCAATGCTCATTTTATCTTTAGTCATGTGATAGATCCACCAGAACTATATCATAATATAATTCTTCTTACCGCATTTCATAATGTATGTCACACTCATCTAGGCAAGTATTTTATTTCAAATATTGCCGTTTTCTCATCTATATGTTGATAATCTATCTTAGGACTGCCTATATATTTTTGTGCAAATAACATATATGTTTATATAAAAAATAAATTCTCAAACTAAATTTACGCTAATCAAATAATCAAAACAAATTAAGTAATATTTATTATGATATAATAATTTTTTACGTAGTGTTTTCAAGTTATTTTATATATATTGTTATCTATTCCACAACAGCCACACATTGAGAATGAACAAAAGTAAAATTGACTTTTTTTGTTTGATCCAGATTATAAAACGATCAATCAAAACATTTACGAGCTTGACGAGGACATATATCTTCTCAATCCTTAAATTCTCATACTACTTTTGGATATTCATAATAAGTCGCTACTTGATCATGTAAGAAAATTTTACCATCTGGTCATACACAAGATTTTGGTTTATTTTGTTGACAGTTTTGAAATTTAAAATTTGCAGATCATCACAATTGTCAGTCTATACATTTGCGATTTTGCAACACACTATCGCATCATTTACCAAAATCTACACTACTTGCACTATATGCTATTATAGACTCTCAATGTTTTATGATGTTTCCCCAAGGTGTTTGACAATCGCGTCATATCTCAATACAATTTTTTGACTTAAAACTACCTGCCAGCGTACCATTATCACATAATCTATTTTCACTTTTGCAAGTATTAGGGTAATTTACTGTAGATTCTTGATAAGCAATTATAGATTTGCCATGTTCTATAGGAGTTAGTCAAAATGGCTTATCACAACGAAAATATTTGGCAAATGGCTTTAACTCTGATACACTATCTACTATTCAATTTGGAATTGATCAAGTATTTTTATTTTCTGATCAGCTTGACAGATTTACGGGAGTATTTGAGGTATTAGTATTAATCTGAATATTATTTTGATTATTCAAATTTCAAGTGTTTGTTATTAAAGGATTATCTTTTGTAGTAACTGTTTTTGATCAAGTATTATATCAATTATATACATAATATATATTCTGACTTCATGGTTTATTGGTGTAATTTAGTCAAGTATTATAAATGTGATCATATATATATTTGTAGATAGTTTGTATTGCTATGTCTGTATATTTGTTTAGTGATCAATCTGATCATCAAGTCAGATTATTTGATAATATAAAACTATCTCAAGAAGAAAAGCCTACTAGCAAATTATTTTTGATTATTGGTGATAGCAAAATATCTTTGTAAGTATATTTATTTTGTCAAGGGTAATATATTATACGGTCAGAATATCAATTTAATAAATTAGGAGTTGATGATATTTTTGATAACCATAATCCATAAGAAGTTAGTAAGTCTTTTTTATTATTAGTCAAATTTGAATTATTTTGCAAATAATCTGGAATATTATCTCAATCTTTTGATATAGATATATATTTTATATATTGTTGTAAACTATTATATCTTGTAGGAGAATTAGGATTAGTGACATCATTTAACAAATTATCTCGGTAGTTTTTAGTGATATTATTGAGTTTTAATATTTCGTTGAGATTTGATATTCAATTATTATTGTCATCGTTATCCAGAAAATTTGCTATACCATCGCCATCAGTATCATCATCCATAGCGTTACCATTATGGTTTATATCTTCAAATATTGTAAATATTCAATCATTATCATCATCTTTATCTAGAAAATTTGGTATACCGTCGCCATCAGTATCATCATCCATAAGGTTTACACTATGATTTATATCTTCCAAAATATCTATTACGCCGTCTTGATCACTATCTACACCGCAAAAACTTGAAAATCAATAGATATTATCATCATAGTTTTTGGTTAAGTTAAGTAAATTACTTGATCCAATACCAAACAAAAATCACAGCAAAATTAGTAAAAATCAAACACAATACTTACTATAAGTATTAAAAGAGTTTTTTGAAAACATGAATTATCAATAATATATATAAATCATATATGTTTATAATAATATACAATCATATATCAACAAAAAAGCTAACAATTATCTAAAAATATTTGTATAGAGTGCAATCTTAGTGGATCTACTTGACTAACTCTAAAAATTTTTGTATTACCTACATAGCTAAATGTAGAAACTGGGTCTCAAAGAACTCTATATGTATATATATTTTGCACCCAAGGATGATTGATCAGAGTATCTTGCGCCATTTCCAAAAAAAGCTTATTTGGTACTGAGCCAGGATTGAATACTGTACAGCGATCCGCATTGCGATGTTTCATAATAATGTAAGCCATAGTTCCACCAAGACTATGTCAGCATATATATATTTTGTAGTCAGGATATTTTGTCTTTATATGATCATAAGCATATAATTCACTAAACAACCTATTATCTATAGCATTTACTCATAATACTGTTTCCAAGTCGCTTATTATATCATTTATATTTTTGATATCTGTTCATTTATAACAAATTATTATACTTTGCAAATTTTGATTTATATATATAGCAAACATGTCATTATTAGTAGTTTCTTCATTTTCTAATATATATTCTAGATATTCAATTGGACGATCTTTTGGTAAAGAGTATGATATATTACAAAATTTTAATAGTATTATATCTATAGGCTGTATAATAAATTCATTTTCATATTTTTTGAAAATATCTTGAAAATATATTCAAATTTTTTCTAACTTATGTTTTGGGTCAAAATTTATATGTAAATCTTGAAAATAATTTTTATATTTATTTCGATTGAAAAGTTTATAAAAACGATCAATTCTATTTATATTAAAATTTTCGCCACCGTCCAATGATTGCACAGAATTTTTGGTAAATTTATCTTCTAGTGGTTCTTTTTTAAAGTCAAGATTTGTATCGTCGCTCATTATATATTTTGAAAAAATAAATTTTATATTATATTCATTTTTTTATTTTGTAGATCCAAAAATTTTGCCAATTATTGATTATTATATCTTCAGGTTTTGGTTCTGAATCAGATTTTGATCATAAATTTTGGTCAAGTGTTTGATCAGATTTTTGAATTTTTATAATTAGCTCTGTACTGTCTTGCGGAAGTCAATTTTGATGTTTTAAGAATTTTATAGCAAGATCAGAATTTATATATGGTATTTTATAAGTTTTGTAGTAGCTAATTTTTTGTTTAATGTTTAGTATTTGAGTGTCAATTTCATAAAGAGATTCTTGAATTCACAAAAAATTATTGATATAAACCTTTATAGTTGCTATAGTAAATACAAAACAAAAAAATCATATTGCGAATTTTCGCCATGAATTATATATTTTGTAAATTTGTTTAGTCAGGTTATTCATCATTTATTATATAATTATTTATAAATTCTTTTCAAATATATATCAAATATATATTCTGACTTTATGAGTATTTTGATAAATTATACATCTTGCAAAACAAAACCAAATACATATATAAAACATAAATTATTTATGACAAGAAAAAATATTATGGAAAAAATAAGTGTACCTATGGATATTTATGAATCTACCAAGGAAATGACTATAATAATACCACTTAGCGGTGTTGACAAAAAAAGTATAAAAATTTGGATAACAAATTACCAACTGTATATATCTGGTTTGAGAAAAAGCCCTTCTCTCAGAGAAGATATGATAGCAGTCAAGCAGGATTGCTATTGGGGTGATTTTGAGCAAGTTGTATCTTTGCCAAATGGTATAAATTTTGAAAAAATACATAGTAAATTTACTATAGAAAATGTGCTAATAGTCACTATACCCAAAATATATATACCCGACACAGTAAGTATAGAATTAGAGTAAGTATTATTTGAAAAAAACTATTCAATCACCATAATTACTAGGCTGCAAAAGTGTTTTTTTTACTTCAAACATTGGATTATCAGTTTTTATTTTACTGTTCTTTACTTTGACTACAAAAACTTCAATTATAAGACTAGAATTTTTGATCAAATCAATAAAAGATATATTTGAGTCTTTACACAATACTTTATCCGGATCCAATATATCTGTAATATCAATCATGGGTCAAATTTTAGCTTCTTGATCTCACTTTTTTTGTTGTTTAGTCACTTTTCACAAAAAAATAACTCATTCAGTTCAACATTTTTCAATAACTGGTATACAATTTGTTCAATTTATTAGATCACAAAACTCTAAAACATCAGCATCTTTTCAATCAAATATAAAATTATTTCAAGTTGGGTTTTTTTTGTATTCTATCAAATCATGATGAAAAGATCTTCGATCTGATAAATGTTTTTCTCATTTTACTAAAGTATTATAAATTTCTTTAGTTGATTTTGAAATTTTGAATTTGTTAGTAGATTTGTCTATTTTTTTTCAATCTAATTCTTCCATTTGTTCAATTACTCAAATTACCTTAGTATCAAATTTAGATAATCATGATTTGTTCATATATAATTTTTATATCATAGATATAAAATATATTATAAATAATAAATATGTTTTTGACAAATTTTTGGGTAATATATATTTATAAAACTATAAAGTCAGAATATATATTTCTATCTCTTAGAAACTTTTTCGCCTTTATTTACTTTTTCAAATCATAGCTGACCACAAGCTCATTTTATATCTCTACCATGATTATCTCTTACGGTCAGTGTAAGTCAGCCACTTTCACAAATATCACGAAATGCAAGTATTTGAGATTTTTTACTTTCAAATAATTCTGGCATGGCAGGATTTGGATTGTATGGTATCAAGTTTACATGAGCATTACGAAATTTTAGCAAGTCAACCAACTGATGTGCCAAAGGTATTTTATCAGTCATATCCTCTATCATGATATATTCATAAAAAACTCTATTTCAAGTTTTGCTAGTATATCTATCTACCGACTCCATCAAACTATCCAAGTCATATATTTTGCTAATAGTGGGTATAAGTTTTTCTCTAAGGATCTGATTTGGCGCATGAAGAGATAATGCCAACATCACTCATAGATTATCATCTATCATTTGGTCTATTCATTTTATAATTCCGCTAGTACTTATAGTCACATGCCTTTTGCCAAGTCACAAATATTCTTGTCAAAGCATATAAGCCACGGATTGCTTTACATTTTCATAATTTAGTAATGGCTCTCACATTCACATAAATACTACATTACGAACCTTTCGCTGAGTGCCATCTTCTTTTTTACCTAACTTTGTTTTGATATAGTTATTTACCCATAATATTTGTCATATCATATTTGCATAATCCAAATTTTTACCAAATCATAATTTACCTGTCACGCAAAATATACATCCCACCGGACATCCAACTTGACTAGATATACATATAGTCAGACGATTCAAAAATTTTGTACTTATGTCTTTGCTATCATGGTAATGCCAATGCAGCATCAGCACAGTTTCTATTATCTTACCATCTGGCAATTTGAAGCCAAATTTGCAGCTATCTTCATTTTCATACATTTGATCCAATTCAAATGGTATTATATCAAAATTTACCTTTAGCGAATTTCTCAGCTCTATAGACAAGTCGGTCATATCATCAAAGTCCAATATACTATTTGAAAATATATTTTTATAAATTTGTTTTATACGAAATTTGGGTATTTTATTTTTTTCAAAAAATTCAATCAATGAATTTTGATCCAAAATCGATAATTTTTCAGACATTGTGATAATATTTGATGTAATAAATAATGTTTGTTAGTTTTATAATATATATTTTTATATTTTTTTCAATCAAATTTGACATATATTGTAATAATTGCAGCAATTAAGGTAACACATTTGATAAAAAAAGATTATAGAATAAAATTATAGAGCCGCTAGGCGAAATAATGT
>JAYWGF010000201.1:0-12527 GCA_043778395.1 bacterium
TACTACTACAATCTGTCAGTTTATCTTACACTTGAAGTCTCGCCTAGCCTTATCTCATTGTTTTTTGCTACCCTCATAACTATAAAAATTATCATACATCACATCACCAAAAAGATTTGTTTCTGATATAAGGGAAGACTTTGGTGATAATCCAAAAATTTGTTCCAAGACTTTTTTGGTCAAATCATGAGTTCCATCTCATATTTCTTTGGTACGATATTTTTCTTGATTTTCTCAAAATAATTTGATAATCTCGTGAATCATGTTATTTGATAATATATATACGATAAACGTACCAAAACTTTTATATACATTATATATATATTCTGACTTCATTTTCTATAGCAAAAAACTCCACTATTGCTAGTAAAGTCAAACTATACCTCTGATATATAAAAACATTTGCAATATATATATATTTAGTTATAATTATTGTGTATTTACATACTTAAATAAAAAAATGATTTTTAGAAAAAAGTACATAAACAATATAAAAAATAATTTGGATATATTTTCTGGAGTTTTTTTGGTATGACATAGGCAAGTTGGCAAGACAAGTATTATGAAATCTTTGATAGAATTTGATATAATACCAGAAAATCAAAGTATATATATCAATATGGATGAAATATCAATAGGATGAAACATAGCTTTTGATAATACAGACCAGTTTATCAATTATATTGAAGTATACTATAAATTTGATTGGAATCAAAAAACATATATTCTTATTGATGAATTTAAGAATATTAAAAATTTTAATATATTACTAAAATCACTAATAGATAAATATAATGATAAGAAATTTGTATGTACAAGTAGTGGTAATTATCAATGGACAAACGAAGTAATAGAGTGACTGGCAGGTAGGGTTATTCAAATATACATATACCCACTAGATCGATCCGAATATCTATTATTCAAAAATATATCATCAAAAAATATATCATCATACTCATGAATATACAAAGATATAATAAATGAATATATGACTTATGGATGATATCCAGCAGTAGTTTTGACCAATAATATACAATCCAAAAAATTAATACTCAAATCCATAGTTGATAGTACTTTTTCTTTTGATATAAAAAATTTTATAAAAGATGAACAGGTTATAGATTTGAGAAAATTGTTTATATATTTGGCTGATAATATATGAAGCTTGATTAGTTATGAATGAATTGGTGATAAATTATGAATAAAATCCTACAATATCAAAAAATATATAGAAATACTTATAAACACAAATATAATATATAGTCTGACTCCATATTTTACAGACCCAAAAAAAGAAATAAATAGTAAAAATAAAATATATATATCTGATTTTGGTATCATGAATTTATTTATCAATAGACGAGAAGTATATAACGAAGGTAAATATATAGAAATGTTTGTAGCTGACAATTTATTTACAAATATATACATAGATGAGAGATTGTATTTTTGGCAGAATAGAAATGAAACAGAGATAGATTTTGTGTTATCAAAAAATAATAAACTAATACCAATAGAGTGTAAATCAAATAATAAAGATAATATACCAAAATCATTTCGTGGATTTTATACAAAATATTCCAATCAAATTGATTATTTTATAAAAACATCAACTGAATTGGAAATAGAAAGAAAAATAGAAGAAGATAAGATAGTCAAAATAATACCATTTTATAAAATATAATCTTTGTAAATCAAAAAACTCCACTATTACTAGTAAAGTCAAAATATATCTCTGATATATATTATTTTTTGATTTTGATATTCATGGTATTAGGATCATAATTGGAAATATCGCTAGTGACAATTTGGTATTTGCTAGGTATATCTGTAGATATATTGATATCATCGCCAAACATATCGCCCAATTTTACTGTTTGATTTACAAATCAAGAACCATCCCATAATATCACAGAACCAAAACCATTATCCAATATTCTGATATTATTTATAGGTACTGCTATACTAGCGCTAGATAAAGGAATTCTGACGTCTACAAAAGATCATATATCAAATTTGCTATCATATACACCTATTACCACTTTATAATTTCAATTTTTATCAGCTACTGGACTAAGTGCAGTAATCTTACCCACGCCGGTTCATATTGTATTTACAATAATTACCTCATCTCACATAGAGATGTATTTTTTTTCTGTTTCGCTGAGAGAGATTTCTATTTCTTGTCATTTACTTACTATTTTAGCTATTGGTGTACCAGGAGAAACATCTTGTCATAAATCTACATATATATCTGCTATTACTCAAGCTATAGGCGATTTTATATCAAATTTTGCCATATCAAATTGAGTCTGTGTAAGTCAAATTTGGGCAGTTTGTAATTGATTTTTGATAGATTGTAGGTTTGGATTTTTAGTATTTATAGCAAAATCATAATTTGATTGAGCTCACTGTTTACTAATCTGGCTTGTAGTCGTAGATGTATCTATTCATATTTTGGTACGATCATATCAGTTTTGCGTAGCAAATGCTGCGTCGTCCAGTTGCTTTTTTGTCAAAGTGATTTGTGATTGTAAAGACTCTATTTGTTTAGCGATACTATTTTGCGTATCTTGATAAGAATTTAAGAAACTATTGGAACCATTTAGCTGATTAGTAATATTACCTAGTATACCACTTACGCGGCTTTGTAAACCTACTACCTGTGCACTATATCAATCTAATTGTCATTGGGTTATACCTGCGCTCACACTATTACTTATTACATTTTTTAGAGATATAGCCATATCATTGATATATCATATATATATTTTGTAATTTTGTAAATAAGTTGCAAGATTTCAGCTATTTATATCATTTCAAATATTCTTAATTTGATTTGCTTGTCAGGCAAATATATCATAACTTGCATAAGCTCTTGATTTGGCAGAAACATCTTTGGCTCCAAGTCACGCTCGTTGCAAATATATATCTATGGGCTGCAATATATTTTCTGATAATACTTTTGTGTCTTGGTATATACTATTGAGGTCAGTATATATATTCTTTGCAGATAATATAGTATTAGCGATAGTTTGATCATCTGATCTAATTTTAGTATTTTGGTCAATCTTAGCTTTTTCCAAATCTGTATTTAGTTTTTGCAATTGTATAAATAAAGTACCGCCAGTATTGGTTATATCATTATTACTAAGATCTCTTTGTAGTTTTTCTAACTGTTTATCAGAGTCAGAAATTATATTTGTGTAAGTCACATCGCTTCTATCAAGATTTAGTTTTGCATCAGATATTTGCTTATCTAGATTTAATTTTGATACTTCGTATGTATTGTTTGCACTATTTATGGCTGCCAAAGATTTTTGATAACCAAATTTTGTATTACCCGCGGTATCTTCCATCTTTGCTATCCAAGCATTTGCAGATATATTTTGGCCAATCTTGGTGGTAATTTGTATTATGCGTCATGCGGTTTGAGCTGATAGCATGATTTCACTAGTACCCAAAACTTTGGCAGATTTGGTGATATATCCACCTGATGCGGTTTTATTGATGTTGGTCACCGTGATTATAAAATCTTTTTTTGGTGGTGGTAGTGTAGCTGCTTTTTTTGACCATGGTAGATTACATCATGATAAATTCAATAATAGTACAAATATAAGTAATAGTCTGACTGATTTCATGTGATATATATTTATTTGTAAAAGATTATATTTTGTTGGATAAGTACGCCTAATTATAATCAAGCATTATAAAGTCAGAATATATATAAATAATAGTCTGACCTTATATATTTTATGATTTGGTAGAGTTTTTAGGCGCTTTGATGCTATATACTAGTGCAGGTACTGACATAAGGGTTATCACCATACCAAATATCAATCAAGACACTATCGTCCATCATAGTCCTGCATAAAATGCATCCAATGTCACTACAGATAATGTACCAAGTATAGTACTCATATGAGATATGATGATTGGTTTGAATCTCACAGTTCAAGCTTCTATTATAGATCTACCCAAATCGTCGCTATGTTCCAAATTATAAACTATTCTATCTACCAAAAATATTGCCGTACTGATGACCAATCATATCATAGATATAAATCATATAATTACTGACATACTATATGGATTATTGGTAATATATAATCATATATTTACGCCTAGCATAGCGGTAATAATACTATACATTACTATCAAAGTTAGTGAAAAAGAATTGAATTGATATACCAATATAATAAATGCTAAAAATAATGCTATCATAAATGAAATAGCTATTGCTTGGAGTAATTCTGCATTTGCTGCATTTTCTCAACCGGCCTTTTGACTTATACCAGTAGGAAAATCATAATTATCAGCATAAGCCATAAGCTTGGATTGCAAATCACTTGGAGCTCAATCCAATGTATCTGCATCCACCGTCATAATTACATCAGTATCTAGTCTAGATATATTATTTACTGCTTTTGCTACTTTGACAGTTGCTATAGATCATATATTTATAGGTCAGGCTCTAGTATTTATGATAGTATTGGATATTAGTTCGGGAGTTATTTTATCATCAAATTTATTCAATTTTACTATTATATCTCTATCAATATTTTCTACTGTTATACTTCATGCATTTGAGCCATTTATAGCTATATACAGCTCTGATTGTATATCGCTTGGGGTAAGTCATAACTGCGATAATTTATCAGAATCAAATACATATTCAAATTGTCATGGCGATTCCGTACTAGAATTATTTACATTTGTACTTCAGGTAAGTGATTTAAGATATTTTTCAAAGTCATTTGCTACCAATTTTAGCTTTGATAATTCTTTTACATCATTTGCTACCAACTTAATACCCAAAGGTTTATCTGCAGGAGGTCATCAGGCTTGTACTTTGCCTTGTACAGAAAATCATTGCAAGTTTAAATAATCTAACCCACTATTGATTTGATTCAAAATTGTAAAACTATCAAGTTTACGATCTTTCTTTTTTACAAGATATATAGCTAAATTTATTTCATTATTGTTTATGATGATATTGTATGATTTTACTCATGTTATAGTAGATATATAGTTGCTCAATCATGATCATATATTATTCATATATTCGGTACTTGTTCATTCTTTTCATTTTACAGATATATTTACATTTGCATTATCACCAGAAGGAAATATCTTAAATCATATGCTTTTAGCCAAAAATACAAAAGATAATATCACTAATACCACAGGTCAGACTATCCATAATATCCTATATCGTCTATCTCTGATAAGTTTACGAAGTCAAGATATATATATATTTTGCACAACCGTCAATCATCTTTCTACAGCCTCAAATATCTTTTGCCATATATTAGCAAAAAAATTTATTATATATCCAAATACGGAAACTTTTTGGTTTGATATCATAGATATATACTGACTATGTGGTATTTTGCCGATTCTATCTTCATCCAATACTCACTTCTCTTCAGGTGACATAATAAACTCTCCATCTCCCTCATTATCATAATAGTATTTGAGTGGTTTATTTAGTGCTGCAAATACTGTGCCATTTATAGTAAGTGATAATATCAATGAGGCCAGCAAAGTAGCAAAAATAGTTATAGGTATAAATGATAAAAACTTACCTAGAGTACCAGGCAAACTAAATAAAGGCAAAAATACACATATATTTATCAAAGACGTATTTATATTTGCTGATTGGTATGTTTTGATAGCTATAAGTATGGCATTTTTAGGATTGAAGCCAAGTTTCATGTTTTCATAAGCCGCTTGTATAAATACTATCACGGTATCTACTCCAGACCCAAAAGCTATTATTAATGAAAAATTTGTCAAAAAATTCATCGTGAGTCAAAAAGACTTCAAAACTATAAATGTTATAAAAAATGATAATATCATCAATAATACAGCTATAATACTTTGACGAAATCATATAAATAATGCCGTAATCAATAATACCAATAATATACTCTGCACTCAACTATCTCACAAATTACTATAATTATCTACTATATCATCAGCTCCATCTAGTGTATATTGCATATTTACTCATGCATATTTTACTTTTTTTAATGTTTGCACTATTATTTGTCTAGCTTTTGGCGCAATATCAAAAATATTTACTCATTTAGCTTTTTGTATAGTAATTCATATGGCGTAATTATTGCCATCTTTATAAACTCAGCCATAATTGTAGGATTCGCTTTTGTATTTTCTCTGTATACTAGATATATCTGATAAATATATATATCCATTGGTCAATTTTATAGGTACTTTTTCAAGATCTGATAGAGATTTTAGGTCATTACTAATACGATAGTCATAGTTCAAATTTCCCAAACTATGATTACCCAATGGAGAACTATTATTGTATGCTCTTATTTGTCAAACTATTTGTCAAACAGTCAATCCAAAATTTTCTACTTTAGCTTTATCCAATAATACAGATACATTGTAGTCGCTATCGGAGCTTATGCCATCTATTTTTACATCTAGTATGCCGCCCTTTCATTTTATATCTTTTTTGAAATCCATCGCCAAAGACCTCATCTGGTTCATAGTAAAGTTTTCAGTTGGACCAAATAATATCAATTTGAATAAAGTTTCATTTGCTGTACTAAGCTCTGTCACTACTGGTTTTTTGGCATCTGTGGGCAATATTACATTATCTGTTTTGGTCTTAGTTTCATTGATAAAGTTTTGGGTATTTGTTCAATTTTTGAGAGTTATAACTATTGCACTAACTCATAATGAACTTTTGGAACTTATTTTATCTATACCTTCCAAATTTTTGATTTCGTTTTCGATTTTAGTAGTAATCTGACTGTCTATATCTACAGGACTAGCTCAAGCATATACCGTCACCACACTCACTATACCAAATTTTATATCTGGGCTAGATTCTTTGGGGATAGTAAACATAGCATATCATCCATATATTACCAAAAGCGCAATAATCGTAAAACTTATACGCGAGTTTTTTATAAACCAACCAAAATATGTATTTTGTAGATTAGAGAGATATTCTGACTTATTCATACTTGAGTAAATATATATGTTATAAAGTTATCACATTATATGATATTATTTGTAATTACATTGTTCAATTTTTCATAATTATGTCTTATATTCTCACAGCTCATCTAATCATCTGTGTATATTTTTTATAGCATCAGAATCTATAGCATCAAATTGCATCGTATGCTGCTTTATTTTATCTACAAATTCTCAAATATTTTCTGCTTTGATAAGTCATATCAGCAAGTTATCACGACTAGTGACTATAAGTTGATCGCCAGGTTTTATATTCATTTTTTTTCTTGCTTCAGATGGTAGGACTATTTGACCCTTTGCATTTACAGTTACAGAGCCATAAATAGCATGATCAAGCATTTTTCCAAAAAAAAAGTAATAAAAGTAATAAAATTAGTATATATATCATAACATATATATCAATAGTAAAAATTATAAAAACGCAGTAAGATTTGAATAAACATAGCAAAAAAATATACTTAAGTTTAACTTATTATCAAAAAATCATGAATATAAAAATATGACCAGACGAATCAAACCAAAGACTTGATAGATTTATGCGTAAATATATGAAGCCATTTCCGCATGTAGGCTTGGCTACAATTTTTGGCTGGATCAGAAAATGAATAATCAAGGTCAATGAAAACAAAAAAGATTGAGACTACAAAGTCAGACTATGAGATAATATATATATACATCATTGTGATGATACGGCATTTTTTTTGGAAAAAAAAGTAGATTTGGATAGTGTACGTGAACAAAAAAAAGTCATCTTCAGTAAACCTCAAATCCAAAAAATGATAATATTTGAAGATAAGAACTGGATTTGGTTTGATAAACCTATATGAGTAAATATACACGAAGGCAATCACAGTCGAAAAGATACAAATATGAATGATGTTTTGGCAAAACATTTATGATTTGATTACAAAAATAACGAAGATAATACAAAATCAGAAACCTTCAAGCCATCTTTTTGCTTTCGTTTGGATAAAGATACTAGCGGTATACTTATAGCTGCCAAAAATTACGAATCACTAAAATACCTAAACAATAAAATACAACAAAGAGACGAAATCACAAAAATATATATTTGTGTAGTATTGGGAAAAATTGATAAACAAATTACTATAGACGAGCCATTATTCAAATGATTTACAGAAAAATTCGCTAGAGCAAAAAGTTTTGTAAATCACGATAAATGACTAAGCGCAAAAAGTGTAGTCACTCCTATAGCAAATATATATCACAAAATACTGGGCGACTTGAGTTTGGTGAATGTGCAGATACATACAGGTAGATTTCATCAAATACGCAATCATATGTCGCACGTATGAAACCCAATTTTGGGCGATAAGCTATATGGCGATGAAGGCAAAAATAAACTACTAAAATCAAATTACAAAACCGATAGACAATTACTACATAGTTTGTACTATGGATTTGATGATATAAATGGAAAATATATATACAAAATTAGCAAATATCCTGACGATTTTGCCAATATTTTTGATAATAAACATATACAAGATTTTTTGTCAAAACTAAAATCATTGTAATATCATAATTTGAATTATATATCATAAAATAAAAAAAATATATGACTTATTTTGTATTAGCAAAAAAGTCTTTTTGGTAGTAGATTTATGGTTGATTTGATTGATAAATAATATATATACATGTGAGTGATTTATATATTATCATATACTTATGAACCAAAAAATATTTATTATCTTGTGATTATTTGTTTGATTATTTTTGAGTGGATGCCAAAATGTATATGCTCCTCATGCACCCGCAACCCAAATAGCTAGTGGCTCTCGAGAAGACATAAATATTGACCCACAAACATCAAAGTCAGACAATACTGATAATATATATATATATGGCTACAAAGATTTGGTACAAAATAACTATGATGTCAATATATATTATGGAAATGACCCTATATATATCACTAATATATCCTGACTAGATATAAAATGATCTGACTGACTAAATATATCAACCTCAGGCAATATAATCACTATAAAACCAAGCAAATCGTGAGTATTGACTATAAAATCTAATACAAATAGATCTATAGATTATGGAAATATAGGCATACTTTCTGGCAAAAATTTCACTATAAACTTTTATCCAATCAAGTATTTTGGCTCATTTTGATTTTACAAAATAAATACAAATGAGAGATTTGGGTATGATAGTATATCCAATTCAAATAACGCTTTTTATAACTATAATCAAATTATTCCACTAAAAACTAGTTTTGAATTTTGGATAAGTAATAAGTATAATGAAAATATAAATTCTTGAGATATAAAGTTTGCGTGATTATTAAATCAAATAGACGGGACTGGTGGAATCAAACTACTAGATTTTTTGAAATTTCAAAATACAAATATAACAAGCCTATCATGACAAGAATACCTAAAAAATATACATATATCCAATGATGCAAAAAAACTCAACTATAGCATTAGTGGTGATAGTATATATACCAAAATATCAAACTCTAAAACTTGAGATACTATAATACTTATAGATCGTTTTGGTAATATATATATGATATGAATCAGTTTCGCTAACTTATCTACAAACATATCTTACCAAAATGAATATAGATATGCCCTAAATATATATACAAACTACCCTATATCCAAAAATAATATAAACAAACAACTGGACACTATATTATGAAGTGGCACTTATGATATTAGTTTTAATAATAATAATTGAGCCGATGTCACATATCGTCCTATACCCGGCAAGACATACTCATGAAGTCTGATTATCACTGATATATTTTGACAAACTAGTACATCAAATATAAATATATACCACAAAACCCTCCAACCACAATATATAGACACTCAAATAGCTGGCAATTCTTATAATATACTACCCACCAAATGATCCTATAGCCAATTTTTTGTAAATTATAAAAACCTAACTTCTCGAAAATACAAAATATCTACTTGTGGCATAAATTTTAAATGACTAGTGGATTTTTCAGGAAATGACTTTGGCAAATGATACAATATGGAAAATTACTTACTAGATTGTGCATCGGGATCTATATATACTGGTACGTTTTTGCACTCAGGGAATTTTAACTATCGAAAAACATACACCGCCAAATTAGCTGTACCAGACTCTATAACTGGAAGTAGTTATTATAAATTAGAGATATTATCTGGCTCAAGTTCTACAGAAAAATTTTACAATAATCTACAAAAAATAGCATATTTTTCAAAAACTAACATATGACTGACTAGCAAAATATCTTCTGGATATATATATATCCGACCAGTATATCTTGATAGTGGTAAATTTGTCACTAGTGGTAGCATATATATATATGATGTAGCATCAGGCAGTCAAACTCAAAAACTATCTTTGGGTAAAATACCTATAATAATACCCAATACCGGCAATGTACCCAAAATAATATCTGCATTTGACCAAGACAATAATAAATCACTCATAGTTGTATGAGCAAATGGTAGCAATTATTACAATTGATTGAGTATAGAGTCATATATAGATAGTTGGAGTTTACTAGATAACAAATATAAAAATTGATGATATGATACAGATAATAAGATATATGGTTATACAGATAGATGATTGTATAAACCCTCTGACGATATATATTTCAATTGATTTGTAAGAAATAACAATAATAAAATTATACCAAAATGAGAAGTAACCATAACCATACAAAATCCTCAAGATGGAAGCACTATATATACTTCTAGCGGGATAAAATTGGATTCGTTTTGAGGATTTAAGTGAAAATATAATATACCTGCCAATATAAAACTGTCAGATTATTTTGTGCAATATCAATTTGGTGATATTACTAATTCTGCAAATATCAAAATTTTGGAATATCAAAAACCTACCTATGGTGCAGATATAAATTTTATATCAACTGACGATAAATACAAAGTTAGCGTATTACCAAAATATTATTTTTGACAAAATCTCACTAATTACAATATCAAAACAACCATAAATATACAATCTCAAAAAAATAACTATCGACGAAATCAAAATCAATACTACTATAATATAGACCAAGATATATATATATGAGATAATACCAAGAAATTTTCAGATATAAATCAATCTAATGAATATACCATTGACTATAATATGAGTGGCGATATAAACATCCCAGTAGAATCAAATCTATACATAAATACACAAATTTTTGATAATAAATCCAACGAAATTCAAACTTTTGAAAAATATATAGATATAAAGCCGCCAGTTATGATTTGACTAAATGGTCAATATCAAGACTGGTCTGATAAGCCAAATTTTACTATAAATGGTCAGTTATCTGGTAAGTCAGAATATATATCTGATATAAATCAAAAATATAATCTGACTTATGATATATACTACAAAGATTGGAATCAAAGCTCCTACAACGGAGTAGATGGATCTATATACTATAGCGTAAATGGTCAATATCAAATTATAAAAACTTGAGCAAAAGTCAATTTAGTTAATAATCAATTTGATCTTGATATAAAAACATCAAAAGCATGAGAATATCTAATAAAAGTCTACATAAAAGATAATAGCGGCAAGGTTATATCAGTAAATAGCAAATATATGTATTATTACAACTGGTCAAACAATGATAATATGATGTGATTATTACCAAATAATTATCAAATGCAGCTAAAGGTTGAAGATAAAATGTATGAATTTGGCGATAAAGTAAAACTCAATCTAATGCCTTATATCAAATGAAGCAAAGCCATAATAACAATAGAAAAGAATAATGAAATACTGGATAATTTTAACTATGATCTAAATTGACAAGATATATATATACCTATCCGCAAAGGCTACGAACCAAATGTAAATATATACATAAATCAAATAGCAGGCAGTGATATAGATTTGTGAGTGAGAAAAGAACCAAGATTTTTGGCAGGTATGACAAATATAGATGTAGACTCTAGTAGCAATAAACTAAATATAGACATCAAAACAGATAAAACAGAATACAAACCGTGAGATATGGTAAATATGAAAATCAAAACTACAGATAATAAAGGCAATCCTGTAGAGAGTAGATTATCTGTAGCAGTTGTAGACAAATCGCTAAATGATATGTACAATTATATAAAAGAACCCTTGGAGTATTTTTATCGTAAAAGTATAAGTATGATAGGAAATTATAGCAATCTGAAGCTATTATATCTTTCATTAAAAACATTTATCTGAGATGGTGCAAAGTGAGGTTGAGGCTGATGACCTACTAGCTTTAGTGCTATCAGAAATGATTTATCTGATTTGGCGTTTTGGAGATCTGATATTATAAGTACATGATGAATGGCAGAATTTAGTTTCAAATTACCAGATAATCTGACTACACGAGATACGGAAGTAATATGAATCACTAAAGACACTAAACTTTGAGTAGCAAAAACAGAATTTTTGACCACCAAAGACCTTATAGTAGAGCCAAATTTACCTTTATTTATGACTATAGGTGATAAACTCAC
>JAYWGF010000202.1:0-3901 GCA_043778395.1 bacterium
TTATAGAATAAACATTATTTCGCCTAGCGGCTCTATAATTTTATTCTATAATCTTTTTTTATCAAATGTGTTACCTTAATTGCTGCAATTATTACAGCATTTGTCAAATATATATAGCACAAAAATATATATCAATAAAAACTATGGTAGACATATATATATTTTGTGATATAATATCATATTTATACAATTGAAAATAAAGTCAGAATATATATGATATATATAGTATATACGATAAGCAAAATCTCAAAATAAATACAGCTAACACAATTACTATCAAGATAATTATGATAAAAGTGAGCAAAATAAATACTTATAAAGTCAGAATATATATTATCTATATACAAAAAAATAAAAAAAATATGAAAATATTAGCCAAAAATCGCAAGTTAGCTTTTGATTATGAAATAATAGAAAAACGAAATGTTGGTATAGTATTGTCTGGACATGAAGTAAAATCCGTCAAAGTTTGACATAGCAATATTAGCAACGCATTTTGCAAAGTTAAAAATCAAGAAATATATATTCATAATATGGATATACCATTATATGAAAAAACTAGCTACAAAATAATATCAAATTATGATCCATTGTGCAATCGCAAATTGCTCATGAAAAAAAAAGAAATAAATAAAATATATATGCTGACTGATAAAACTTCGATGAATTTATTTCCAGTAGAATTGTATGTAGATAGTAGATGATTGGTCAAAGTCGAAATTTGACTTTGTAAAATACGTCGTAAAATTGACAAAAAGGAATTGATAAAGGACCGTGATATCACGAAGCAAATTCGCCAAGATATAAAAAAGTTCTCCAAATAAATTTTACAAAAATTAGTTACAAAAAATAAATTTATCTCAGTAAAAAATAACATGAATTTGGTAATTTTGCAATTAGTAAACAAATATATATTCCTAGCGATCTCAATATTATTATCAATAATAGTATATCGATTTGCAGTAAAAACAAAAAATAAAATTAAGCAAAAATATATACAACCTTTTCAAAAAGAAAACGATTTGGAAAATAGTGAATTTTATATAGAGTATTACAAAAAAATACAACAAGTAAATATCTATAGTACTATATTTTTCTTTATAATTTTTTTGATCGTAGCTTGGCATGAAAATATACAAGCAAGCTCTATATTGGCTGTTGCTACTTGAGCATTGATACTTACATTTCAAAATTTTTTGATAAGTTTTGTAGTATATTTTTTGGTTATGTCAGATTACAAAATATGAGATACGATCAAAATATGAGACGATGTGCAATGAGAAATTATATCCATAAAGCCGCTTTATACAAATATAGTTGGTAAAAATGAAACTACAGAGCATAATGGCAAACTCTTTCGTGTACCAAACTATCAAATACGACAAAATATAATAACAAAAATAGATTTATCAAATGATGCAACAACAAAAATTATATTGACTATCAGATATGATAAAAATAAATATACATGTGATTTGATAAAATTGACTTTAGAGCTAAATCATTATTTAGACAAGCTGTTTGTGATAAACACTTTAGAAAATGCAAAAAACTATAAGTCATATATTTGACATAAATATAAAATAAATTATGAACCGCATCTTGATGGAGATATAAATATACTCATATGATATATAGCCAATAATAACCAAACTGCAGATATAAACAAGAATGTACTATGATTTGTAGAAACATTCAAAAAATAATCAACTTTTATCGTCGCGTATTTTGAGGTATATTTTCTCAAATAACAATGCTTTCGCTTATCATGGGAGTAGTATATGACACTCATAATTTGTTAGCTTGTGAAACAAACCTTTTTATAGGTTCATTTCGTGGATGCATAGATAAATTAAATTTACCTCGATGTACTGGCAATATCAATTTTGCATTTAGGTCAATTCATGCTTGTACAACTTCCTCGGGCATCATATGTATATTACTTCGCATATTATTATACTGTCAACATTCTAATATAGCTATATCAAAACTTCAAAACTTATTTCATATTTCTTTGAAATGACTATCGTATCCAGAATCTCATCATATATATATCTGATAGTCTAGTGTTTTTAATACAAAAGACGACCAAAGAGATGTATTGCGCTTCAAATTTCTACCTGAAAAGTGACGAGCTGGCGTACTAGTAATACAAAAATTTCAAATATCAATACTATTCCACCGATCCAATTCTATAATTTTATCAGCTTTATATCACCAATATTCAAAATGCTCACCAACTCATAATCCAGTCACTACTATTTCAACTTTTGATTTTATTTTTTTGATAGTTTCATAATCCAAATGATCATAATGATCATGAGTTATCAATAATATATCTATATAGGGCAAATCATCTACTGTATATATATTAGTTCAATCAAAACTTTTTGCTATAAAACTAACTGGTGAGGCATTTTTACTAAAAACCGGATCTACTAATATAACCTTTCATTGTATATAAATGATATAAGAAGAATGACCAAACCAAATTATGGTCGGCTTATCAGATACGGTATTTTTGAGATTAGCTTTTTGGTAAACTGGAACTTCGGCAGGGGTTGATTCTTTGGGGAGATTTATATATTTTTTTATCAAACTGATATAAGACGACTTTGGACTAAAAGTTTTTGTGATATTGATATTTTGAAACATATCATTTTTATAATTTTTGGATTTTTCTATGGTTTTTAGTCTTTTTCATTTTGGCATTCTTCATATTGCAGTTCGTATCATATGTGAAGTTTGAAATATATATTTATTACATTCATAATATTACTTTTGCTGGCTTTATTATCTCTTTTTGTCAATTATTATCATAATAAAATCCGAGTTCAAATTGATTTATAATTTTATCAGTCAGATTATCAACTAATATACCATTTGCTAATAATATTTTTTTGTCATAATCAGTTATTTCTTGTTTAGCAATTATATCATGCATATTTGTTGGAGTTTGGCCAAGAGAATTGATTACGTATATATTTTTAGCTTCCAAGGATTTGATGTAATTATCATAAGTAATTATCAATCATTTTATAGATTCGTTATTTTTTAGGTCCTCAGGTAATAGATTTATAAAATTATATAAATTATTTATAATCTGACTCATATCTTTTATTGCAAAAAATATTTTATCTTTTTTTTCATTTAATTTATTATCATTTAGCTGCTTTTCTATTATTTTATAATTATTGTACAATTCTACATATCTATACTGGCTTTGAGATAATTCTTTAGTCAAAGAATCTACCTGAAGCTGAAAATCTATGGCTGATTTATCATCTTTTTGGGTTTGTGAATCTTCAATTATATTATTTGGTGTATCTATATTTTGGTTTTCTTTTAGCATTTTGTTATCTTTATCGTCTGTCATATTATTTTTATTTATATTATAAAAAATATATAAAAAATATTATAAAAATTTTATGTTATAAATCAATATAAATAAAAATTATATTTTTTTTATTTTTGAATCTATGGATATATTATTGTAAATATATGCAGATATTTCTCATAATATTGCTATTATAATAGTATTTATATTTTGATCTATTTTGCCATTAGCTTCATAAAAATAATGCAAAAATAATCATAAAATAAAATACATATATGTTTTCGTTTTACCCAAACTTCATACACAAGACAATATACAAATTGCACCCAACGGCAGATGATGCACAGCATGAGATAGCAAATCTATAATTTCTTGTGAAATAGTATGTTTGGTTCTTAACATACCAAAATGTTTTGGCTCAAATAAACATCCCAATCCAGCTAAAGCTGGGGGCTTTTTTAATCTAATTTAATTTCATTTTGTCATTGTTGTTCTATGTATTCTTTTATTAGTTTATCGTTTACTTCTCATACAGTGCATATGAAATATCATCTAGCTCGTTTT
>JAYWGF010000203.1:0-3876 GCA_043778395.1 bacterium
ATTATAGAATAAACATTATTTCGCCTAGCGGCTCTATAATTTTATTCTATAATCTTTTTTTATCAAATGTGTTACCTTAATTGCTGCAATTATTACACAAAAAGTCAATTTGTTTGAGTCAGGATATATATATAATTTTTATTAAAATTTGACAAATATAGCTATAGGGGTTATAATATATTGTAAATAGTATCAAATTTATATATATAATTACTCAGTTGATGAAATCTCTAAAAAAATTTGACAGTATAAGTTTGGAGCAACTAAATGCTACCATGAGTTTTATGGATAGAGTTGAGTCCAAATTTGTAATAAATGAAACCCAACTACCCCAAATACTCAAACAATTTGAAAAAGACTATTATATATTACAAATCAAAAATAAATCTATATTTGGTTATCATAGTGTATATTTTGATACAGATGATTATAAGTTTTATCGTGAACATGGCAAATGACTTAAGATGAGAACCAAGATAAGAAGTAGATGCTATATAGATAGTGGCACGACTTACTTTGAATTCAAGCAAAAATATTATGAAACCGTGCGTAAGTTTCGCTTTGAGCAAAAAAACTCATCTCATGGAAAATTTGATAACAAATGTAAGAAGTTTTTTGATAGATTGTATCGTGATACTTATGGTGAAAAACTATCATCAAAAATCTCTCCATCTATAATTACTGAATATAAAAGATTTACACTTTGTAGTAAAGAAAATGACGAAAGACTAACCATAGATACTAAATTGAGATTTACAAATTCACGCAATAAAATATCAAAATATGCACTAGATAATATAGCGATAATAGAAGTAAAATCTACCAAGGAAGATACAAAAGGTCGTCAAATACTTACCAAAATGTGATTAAATCCCGTAGAAGCTTGTAGTAAATATTGCTTAGCGGTTCATAATTTAGTAGCCAAAATCAAAAAATATGATAGATTTGATGCTGCTATGAATTATATAAATCATATTCAAACTACCGAAGAATAATATATGATAATATAAAATATCTAAAAAAAAAACTGGCTATAGGCTAGTTTTTTGTTATCATCAATAATTTCTAAATTGACTAATTTTGTCAAATCGAACCAATGATTTTGCTATTTCTTCATTATCTAGTTCTTGGTATAATTTGTCTGTAAAGTACAACTCTGCATATCATATCCACCAAGACATAAATCAGCTAGTTCTGCTGCTAGTATTTCATTTTGTTCTGATTACCATATCTACATTTGGCAAACTTCATAAATCCATATATTTTCCTAGCTCATCTTCAGTCAGATTATATATATTATTTATATCCTGACTCAATTCTATTTGATTTGATTTTATGTATGATTGTATTCATCTTAGTATTTCGTCCTTTCAGCTATAGTTTACTGCAAATATCACATATCTATCTGTATCAAATGTAAGATCTTCTTTAGTTTTTTTGAGGTAATCTAAGAAATCTTGTGTAATTCAATCTGGATTTCATATCCAATAAAAATTTATTTTATTTAGCTTCATATATTCAAATAAACTATTTCAGCAAATTTTATACATTTCAAATAGAAACTTTGTCTCTTCTGCGGGTCTTTTTTTTAGATTATCTGTGCTCATACCTCGTCAAGATATGATTTTTATATCAGTATTATCAAATATATATTTGATATGTTCTATAGCTACATCTACGGATTTTATATACCCGTCAAATATTGATAATCAGTGTTTTTTGCTTCGAGTACGGTTGCCATCAGGAATTATAGCAATATGCTTAGGATATATCATCATAAAAAAGTACTACTAAAACTATAATAATTATATTATATATTTGTAGCTAAAATTCAAATAATAAATATGTATATAGTGTATAGTATTTTTCTTATCATATATTGCCGATAATATACCCAAATATTTTTCTAGTTTGCGTAAAACTGTTTTGATATAACCAAAATCATAATATATATCTTTTACTTTTGTTTTACAAATGTTCAATTTATGTTTTTACTATACATTTCCCAAATTTTGCTAGGTTGTAGATTACTAACTCAATCAAAACTTTTTATACCTTTTATAGTAAATTTACAAGTTGTATCTTTTGCTAAATTATCATAATACAAAAATAATCTATCAAATTTTACTTGCCAATAGCTAGGTCTACATCTATAATTTTCACCAAAATCAAATGGTAAATCGCTTCCGTAATAATCGCGATTATCTTTGTTTGTATTTTTACTTTGTATATTGTACAATAATTTAGTATCTGAAGGTATAAAGTACTCTACAGCCAATTGATTTGAATTTTCTGTTAGCGTAAATCCTCAAGTAAAATATATTATAGATCCGATTTTTTTATTATTATCAAAATTCAAATAGAAATTTTTTACTCAGTTATTTTTTTGATCTATAGTTTTAGGATTTATATTCACAAAATTATCAGTAATATTTACAAGTATACCAGCATCGCAATTTCGTGAAACATCTGTATTTGCGGAGTTTTGGTAAGTCAGACTATATTTTTTATCTAGATTATCTTTATCTAGCACGACATTATATCCACTATTTCATATGTTTATCTTACAATTTATATCTTTTATATTTTGCAATATGTAGCTCGTATAGTCATTTATAGCTAACATTACATTTATATTTGTCTGAGTGCTTCGTCATCGCAAGCTGTAATAATCAGACGCCTTACCATTTATTATATAATTATATATATTATTTATATCCTGACTGGCGGATTTATTGATGATAAGAGACCTTAGTTGTATGCTAGCTAGTATATATTTATCCAAAAAGTTATTATAAGTGTATCATTTATCTATATCATATTGATTTAGATTACCTGTAGTGATATTATAAATAATTTTACCATTATTTTTTGCTGATATATAGTTTAGCAATATTTTTGCAGATAGCGCAGAACCTGCTCATTTTGACATATTTTGTAATGAAGCGATTGTATCTGAGCTTATCTTATCTCAATTCATAGCTTTGTAATATATATAATACATATATCAGCTAGGTTCAGTTTTTGTATTTTGGAGATATTTTTCTACTTTTGATATATTATTGGTAAGATTTATATCTTTTGCAAATTTATTTTTATCTACTATAGATAATATGTTGTAGATATAAGCAGATAAGTCATAATTGCTTGCGTCGGTTCATCGATAACCAAAACCTCAATCAGAGTTTTGATTTTTGAGTATTTTGGTGATCGTATTTGTAGTCAGTGTATATATATTATTTCAAGAATTATTTATATATACATTATCATCATTTATCAATAATTTATCTACAAATTTTGGATTGGTAATACGAGCATATAATATAGGAAATAATCCACTAGCGAGTTGCTCAGTACATCAGTATGGATAGTGTAGCAAATATCTCAGTATATTGTTTATATCAAACATCGGCACTCAACTAATTGATGTTTCTATTTTTCATTTTATACTTGTGTTATTTATATTTATGCTGCCTTTTTTTGATAAAGGTTGATTGTATATATTAGTGATAGTAAATCAGTCTTTGCGAATAGGTATATTAGCAATCAGTGTATCACTAAAGTCAGAATATTGCGCTGATATATATATCTTGGCTATATCAGTATCATATAAGTCATACGGTATAGTGATTGGTAATAGTGCGGTTTTATTTACTGGTAGTGTTATATTTGATAATATGGTCTCTCAACCTGTAGCCGATATAAGCTTTGCTGTTAGTTTTACCATTTCTCATTTTTGAGTTGTATTTTTGGGATTGAGTATAATTTTGGTAGGGATAGTGAGTTTATCACCTATAGTCATAAATAAAGGTAAATTTGGCTCTACTATAAGGTCTTTGGTGGTCAAAAATTCTGTTTTTGCTACTCAAAGTTTAG
>JAYWGF010000204.1:0-12356 GCA_043778395.1 bacterium
CAATCGTTCTCTAGAATTTTTATTCATTTTTCTAATTTATCAAAAGTTGTCCATATATCAAATGCTGTTCTGATTTTTTGCAATCAATTTTGTAATCAAACTAGTATTTTATTTGTTGGTAATTGCGATATTCATCAGGTATTTAAATTCATATTTGGTAATATATATATTTTATAAAATAAAATTTTCGTTTAAATTGATATACTATTAATATATGTATGATTTTACTTTGAGATTTTTTGTGAAATTGTTTTCAATATCAATGGATAATCTGTTTCATTTGGTTTTATAGGATTTTCAATTCAATTAAGATGTAAATCCCTAATAACCCAATCTCAATTATATAATATAATACCAAAAATATATCACTGTGTAATTAATACTATTCATGGTACTTTTTGTCAGTAATCTATCTGGTATTCTTTGATATAATATAAATATGATCAATCTTCAAAAAAAAATTCATTTTTATTCGTATCACTACTTTCAAGATCATTTTTATTTTTGTTAAAAAAAATCATAACTTCTTTGGAAAAATTTTTTTTTGCTTCAAGACAATTTTTTTTTTCTATAATTTCTATTTTTTTTCTTTCATTTTCTTGTTCATTTCGACTTGGTATAGCAAATGAAAGATATAAACTTAAAGCTATTATACTTCATATTCACAATCGACCATCTTTAGATATTTTTGTCGAATTTAATTTTTTATCAATATTATTTTCCATATTGTTTTTTTATTTTATAAATTTATTTATTTCTCGCATAAATATAGCCGCCGCTTGTCATACATTTAGTGATTCCTTTTGACCCAACATTTCTATTTCGCAAACTATATCACATTTTTGTAGTGATATATCTTCTACTCAAGAAACTTCATTTCCAACTATTACATAAATATCATTCAAATTTTCATTTCATTTTTTTATATTATATATTGTCTGACTTATATTTTCTAGTTTTATGCTATTAGGATTTTTTTCTGCACAAATTATTATTGAATCCCTTTGCTCTACAAATATAAATAATTCTTCTATATTGTCAATAGTTTTTTTGGGTATTTTTTGTTCTGCACCAAGAGATGTTTTTATAATTTTTGGATTATCAAATCATGGCGTATATCAACATGTCACCACTCACCAACCTAATGCATCAGCAGTACGTATGATATTTCATACATTATAGGCAGATCTAATATTTTCACAGACTATTCGTTTCATTTTTATAAACAAACTAATATCAAAATATAAATTTTTCATACAAAAAATCAATATATCATGTAGAATTATTGATTTATTTTTGTGGTAATTATACTTTAGTTTAGACCAGGAATTTTTGGCATACCTCAACCACCTCACATCATACCCATGAGATCATTTGGATCAAAGCCTAATATTTCTTTAGTTTTGGTCATAGCTATATCTTGTGCTTTAGTTTTTGCTTTTTGATAAGCTGCTATAAATGCTTCCTCTAGTTTAGTTTTATTATCCAAACTCATCAATGAGTCATCTTCTATTTTTACATCTTTGATTTCCATTTCTGCAGACATATCTATCAAAACTCAATTTTCTCTAGCTCTAATAATCAAATTTTTGAGCGCATCTTGCAATTTTTTGTATTTATCATACATTTCCTTCATCTGTCATACTTGTCAGAACATTTCGATATATATTATATATAAAATTAGATCTTGAGTATATTTTTTTGATTTAATATTTCAATCCATTTTGTATAAATCAAATAAAATACACTGGATTTGCGTAGTATATTTTTTATATTTTTAGTATATTTTATTACAAAAAAACATAAATGAAACTAATGTCAAATTTTGATTCATCTTTGAGAGATGAGTTACTTCAAGAATATATCACAAAATATAAAAAAGAAAATGTATTGCTGATAAGGAGATCTTATTTATTTTTTTTCTTTGTGGTTTTATCTCCTTTGGTTGGTATGTTATTGGTAATTGTAATATTATTTAGTTTGTGATTGATTATAAATACATGATATACTACGATTGATAATATAGTGATGCTACTGATATTAGCAGCATGAATATTACTTATGGTTAGCACTTTATCTAGAATCATAAAAAGATATTGGGATTATACTATGGATTTTGCCTTGGTGACTCCACATGAAATAATCCACTACAACCAACAGTGAGTTTTAAATCGTACTATCAAAACTATGGATATGGAAAAAGTCAAAACTATAAATGTAAAATGATGATGATTTATAGAGAGCTTTTTTGATTTTGGTAGTTTGGTTTTTTTGTCAGAATGAGATAGTGAATACGGAGATTTGACACTCAGCTATGTTTCAAATCCAACTTTAGTAAAATGAAAAATTATGGATATAAAAATGTATTGAGAAGAATTGTATAAAAAATAATTTATATATCATCAAAATTATATGTTAGTGTTTGATTTTATCAAAAATAAAGAATATTCTGACAAAAAGCTTCTAAGTCAGATTATTTTTTATATCACCAAAGTAGATAATATATATATCACTGAACATACATTATCAAAAGCAGAAATTAGCGAGATTGACAAAATTTATCAAAAAATTGTATTGCAAGATTATCCTTTGCAGTATATAATAGGTAAAGAAAAATTTTTAGCTAATGATTTTATAATAGATAAAAATGTTTTGATACCTAGAAGTGAAACTGAATATTTGGTGGAAAAAGCTTTGGTAGATATATGATCATCCGATTTTGATAAAAAAGTTTGTGTGTATGACATAGGTACTGGGAGCGGGATTATAGGCTTATCTATAGCTATGTGATTGACCAAAAAAGACATCTCGGCCGATATATATATGCTTGACATAAGCACAGATGCCTTATCAGTTGCTAAACAAAACCTATCAAATCTAAATCATAAAATTTCTAAAAATATATATACATATATAGGATATTCTGACTTACTTGCCGAAGTAAATTGGCAATATGAACATATATATATATTAGCAAATTTGCCATATGTGGATGAGTCAGACTATAACACAAATATAAATCAGCTTCGTCGAGAACCAAAAATAGCACTAGTTGCAGAAAATCAAGGTTTAGAATTATATTTTAGGTTATTGGATGAAGCATTGACAAAATCATCGCAAGTATACATATATATAGAAATAAACGATCGACAATATGATATATTATTATCAAAGTACAGTAATTCTTATGATATAGATTATGTCAACACGGGTCACAAAAATATATATATAGCTATATTCAAATTTATAAATAAGTCAAAAATAATATTATAGATTCGATTTTCAAAATCAAAAAAAAAACCTTCAGGTAATTATAGCTGAAGGTTTTTTGGATTATAAATTACAACCTATTTGTTTAAATGAACCACTACTCGTATTTAGACTATCTATAGTTTGATCACATATACCTTTGAGATCTTCACCAGAAAATCATTTTCGCATTTTGATAACTTGCTCATATTGACTAATGGTATCTGTCCTTTTGCCAGAAGGTATTTTATCTATTACGCATTCCATAAGTTTTACATATTTATCACAATTTGTGATATTAAAATTGTAAGCTTCAGGTTTATTTTTTATCATGCCAGTAGTTCCAGTCATAGCGCTACCTGTCATAATTTTGTCATTATTATAGTTTATCATCATAGCTTTTTCTCAAGTTGCAACTGATCCAGAATCATCGTTTTTCATCATCATTCACACATCCGATCCAGACATAGTCATTTCGGTATTCTCCATTCCTGACATATTGGCTACGATTTTGGTAGTATTACCACATCCAGCTAACACTACCAACATACACACAGATAATAACATTAATTTTTTCATTTAGTATTTGATTATATATATAAAATTATATTCTTATATATAAATATTTATCTATTTGTTTCAAGGTTTTTTACAAAAAAATTATATTATATTGCTTTTTTTAATCAAAAATATATACCTTGTAATAAATTTGAAGTCAGACAATTTTTTAATATTTATATCAAATAAAATATTATGTTATTTTGACAATACTTGCAAGAAACCGCAACCCAAATAGAATACGAGCTACAAAAATATACCAAAAAACGATGAACAGATATAACAAACAAATATCCAATTACAGATGAATTGATAAACGCATTTGTAGATTCTTGTGAATGAGGTAAAAGAGTAAGAGCTGTGTTGGTAAAATTGTGATACGATATAGCAAATTGAGATAATAGCAAAAATATATATATACCCGCCATAGGTGTAGAAATTTTTCAATCCGCAATACTTGCACATGATGATATTATAGATAAATCAGACTTGCGTAGAGGTAAACCTACACTTTACAAAACATTGTGATGAAGTCATTATTGAGTTTCACAGGCTATATGTTTGTGAGATATATGATTATTATTGGCTTCAAAAACTATGATAGAATGAAATGATTTTAGCGACGAAATAAAAGTAAGAGCTACTTCTCATTTTATAGATATGATCATAAATACTGGCATTTGAGAAATGATAGATGTAAAATTACCAATACTCAAAGACCCTGGTTATGAAGAAATAATAAGCGTATGCAAACTCAAAACCGCAGAATATACCATAAATACACCTATAAAATTGGGTGCATTGTTTGCTTGACGAAGCGATGCACAGTTGCAAATTTTTGATGAATTTGCTGTAAATTTGTGAATAGCCTATCAAATCAAAGACGATATACTAGGTATATATGGCGATAGCAATATTACTTGAAAAACTAATTATGATGATATAGTAGAATGAAAAAAAACGCTTTTGCGACTGCGAGCACAAAAACATATGACAAATGAACAAAAATCAATACGAAATAATATATATGGTAATAAAAATATATCAGAAAGTGATATCATAAATATCAGAGATATACTCTGACTTTGTGGCGCTTACCAATATACTATCTCGGAAATGGAAAAATTTGCAAATCTCGCCAAAATTTCTATACCCAATATTACCAAAAATCCCAAATATATATGATTGCTAGAGGATTTTGTAGATATGATGATAAATAGAAACAAATAATTATATAGACCAAAAATATCAATCATATCAAATTTAATAATAAAATATATAATTATATATGTCTATTTTAGCAATCGCGCCTATGGACGGTATCACCAATAATGCATTTCGTCAAATCAGTAATAAATTACGAAATCTATATGGCGATAAACAAAATCATAAGATGATGATGTGGACTGAATTTATGTCGGTAGAGTGATATATTCGTCATCCCAAAAAACTCTGCCATCATATACTCAAAAATACCTCCCAAACAAACGTCATAGCACAAATATATGGCTCGGACACTACTCATCTTTTGCAATCTGCTATAGATATAGATCAAAAATATCCTGACTTCAAGTGAATAGAACTAAATATATGATGCCCTTCTCCCAAAATATACGCTTGCGAAAGTTGAGTAGGTATGTTGCGTAATCGCCCTCATACATCTCAAATTATCAAAAATATATCCGAAAATATCAAATTACCATTTTCTATCAAAACTCGTACCTGACTCAGCGAAGATGACAAAAAAAATCAATTTGAGTGGATATTATCAATTGCGAAATACTGCGATATAATCACTGTACATGGTCGTACTTACAAAGGCTGACATAGTGGTCCTGTGGATCGGCAATATATATATGACATCAAAACTGCACTTTCCGATAAACCAAATATATATGGCAATAATACTAAAATATTATGAAATGGTGGTATTTGAGATTATCAAGAATGAATAGACAAAATAAATAATCTAGATGGAGTGATGCGATGACAATCTGTCATGAAAAATCCTTTTGTTATTACTAATCATAAACCTGATATATATGAGCTCAGACTTATCATCCTAGAGCATTTGGATTGGTATATATGTGATGATATATATATGAGTATGGCTAATAGTTTTGATGAATGAAGTAAACTTCTGATACAGCCAGATTCGCAAATATACAGCCAGATTATATCTTATCTCCAAAATAAAACACTAAATAAATACACATATCATGCCGATAATATGACTGATGTAAATTCTGGAAATCGGCATAGCGTTGTAGAATTTCGCAAGCATCTGTTTTGGTATATTAGCTGACTAGAATGAAACAAAGAATTTAAGCAAAAAGTTGCTACTATTTGAAATTATTATGAACTTGTAGATCAGATAAATATGTATTTTGATAAATTATGAAAAATATAATTTTTGGTAGTATATTGATATAATAGATATATTCTGACTTTAGTTGCTATTGATAATATATACTTGAAATATATATTAGTTTTAATATAATTTTTGATATATCTTATGAAAATTTTTATAATATAAATTATTGTGATATATGACTATTCTAACAATAGATAAACCAATTACATTTTCCAAAACACATTTTATAGATCAAGATGATTTGATAAGTTATTTTACAAATTTTATAAAAACAAATCAAAGAAAAAAAAAATGAATTACTACCAGTACTCATAGCGAATATTTACAAAAATATAAAAATAATGAAGACCTTATAACTATGCCATCAGATATAAGTAGTTTATCTGAATTTTCGTCATTTATAAGTCAAAATACCAAATAAATGTCAAATATATATACTATTAAATATGATAAAAAAGTTATAAAATTTTTGTCAAAGCATAGCGAAATTCATGAGAGATTTTATGAAAAAATCAAAATTATGATATTGAATCCATTTGACCCAAAACTTGATATAAAAACTCTAAAATGAGAAAATACCTGATCTTATAGACTTAGAATTGGAAAATATAGATTTGTATATATGATAGTAGATCAAGATGTAGTATTGTATTTTTAGGGTGCCGATAGCCGCTGAGATATATATTAGCTATATATTCTGACATCATAATTTTATCAAAATAATATATCATGACTAAAGAAGAAATAATATCAAAATTATCAAATAAGCAATTAAAATACAAATTTTTGGATAATCAAATAGATCATTTGTGGTTTTTTTGAAGTTTTGCAAAATGAAATAATGTCAAAAGCAGTGATTTAGATTTATTATATCATAGAAATCAAAACTTATCAGATAAGTCAGAAATTTTTGGTTTTTTGTGACTAATGTCAGATATAAAAAGCGATCTATGAATCGATATAGACTTCGTAAATATAGATTTTTTGGATGATTTGATAAGAGATGAAGTTTTGTCTACTAAAATAGAAATATGGTAAATCAATATAATGAAAGAATAGACATATATATCAAGCGAATGCTTGAAATGATATATAAAATAGAACTTTATACACAAGACATCAAAAGCTATGATGAATTTATAAAAAATCAGATGGTAGTAGATGCTGTAATTACTCCACTAACTCAACTATGAGAAATATCAAATCAAATAGCAAAATTACAATATGAGGAATTTAATAAAGAAATTCCTTTGAAACAAATGAATGAATTTAGAAACTTCTTGGTACATACTTATAGAAAAATTGACTATATATATCTACGAGATGTAATAATAAAACATATACCAATGCTAAAAATAAAATCACAAACTTTATCAAAATAATATATATATTATGTCAAATCTACAACACCGACAAGATAAAATTAAAGCCAAAAGAATGAAAACTGAATTTAATAAGTAATTTTATAAAAATGATAAAAACAGATCCATATTTCAATCAACCAAATTTTCGTTTATATAAGTGAGATTGTCTTGAAATTATGAAAATAATACCAGATAATACTTTTGATATGGTTTTTGCAGATCCTCCATATATGCTTTCAAATAATTGATTTACCTGTCAAAATTGACAAATTGTATCAGTCAATAAATGAAAACGAGACGAAAGCAAATGAACGCAAAATGATTTAGAATTTCATGAACTACGACTCAGTGAATGTAGGAGAGTTCTAAAGCCAGAATGAACTTTATGGGTTAGTGGAACGTATCATAGTATATATCAATGTTGATATTTAATACAAAAACTAAAATATCATATATTACATAATTTTATTTTACTTTAAATAATAAAATGTTCATATTAAATTCAGAAATTTCAAATTGATATAAAAATACATCTCAAAAAATTAGAATTATGACTGAATTACGAACTTGAGAAAATATATTTTGTCCAAATTGTTGAGGTAATATATATAATTATAGCAATAATAAACTAGTTGCGGATTTTTATTGTAATGCATGTATTGAAGATTATGAACTTAAATCTTGAATAATAATTGGTTCCAAGATTGTTGACTGAGCTTATTCTACAATGATAGAAAGATTAAATTCAAATAATAATCCAAACTTTTTCTTTTTGAATTATAATAATAATTATGAAATACAAAATTTTATGGTGATTCCTAAACATTATTTTACAACAGAATTGATTGAAAAAAGAAAACCTTTATCTATAACAGCTAAAAGAGCTTGATGGATTTGATGTAATATATTACTATCATGAATACCAAATAGTTGAAAAATATTTTATATAAAAAATTGAGAAAATAGAAAAAAAGGTGAAGTTTTAAGTGACTGGCACAAAACTATATTTTTAAATGATAAATCCATTAAATCAAAAAATCGAATTATTGATATAATGCAATCTATAGAGTTATTAAATAATAAAATATTTACCTTATCCGATATATATAAATTTAAACAAAGATTATATGCAAAATATCCGAATAATAATAATATAGAAGCGAAGATTAGACAACAATTACAATTTCTTAGAAATAAATGATATTTAGAATTTTTAGGCAATGGTTCATATAAGATAGTTTAAATAACTTGACTTGTAATAAATTTTTATTATTTTAAAAAAGCAAACAACTTAATGAAGTGAATTAAAATTAATAATTTTATAAATATTATTAAAAATAATATTAACAAATATGTAGAAGCAAGATTATTTATAGTTGATTGAATATACGCTACTCATTTTATAAAATATAATTGAAGATATATATACGATGAATGAATTGATTGACAAATAAATAAAACAAATTTTTATAATCGAGAAAAAAACTATCATAATAGCATTTGATTTATAACTACAATTACCTATTAATATTATTTAAAACAAAATAATTATAATTATCTTACTAATATATATAAGCAATCAATAAAGTAATATAATATATATAGAATAGTAAAAATGGAGTATGATTTTTTGGTAAAGTATGGATTACCATTACCTCGTAAGCATTGGCTAGATCGTATGAAGGAAAATTTTAAGATAAATCATTAGATTCCTAATATCACATAAGTCAGAAAATATCACTAATATATATATTTTTTATAAAAAAAAGCTAAACATGTTATCATCACTTATAAATCAAAACCTTATAAATAAAATGGATCTTGCGAAGCAAATCGTAGAGCTAGGTTTATCATTTCGCGGTTCTCAAAAAATCAAAGTAAAACAACCACTAAACACTATATATACAAATAAACCTATAGACCTAAAATATCAAAATATAATCTTGGAAGAACTAAATGTCAAAAAAATAGTGATAGATCCAACTTTGGTGGATAAAGTAAAAATAATATGTTTGCCTGATGGCAAAAAGCTAGGTAAAAAATTAGGCAAAGATTTTCAAAACATAAATAATATGGCCAAAAACTGAGAATATATCAAAAATAATGATTGATCTATAAAAGTTTGAGAATATATATTATCTTCAGATGAATTTGAAATTAGATATGAAAAAGGTGATTTGGAATTTGAAATAATCGTAGATGGAGACTTGATAGTGATGATGGATACTGATATAACTGACGATCTTTTGCTAGAATGATATGCTAGAGAAATAGTCAGATCTGTACAAGAAGCGCGCAAGCAAACTTGATATGAAGTTTCTGATAAGATATATTTATGTCTAGAATGATATAGGATATCAGAGATATTATCTGACTACAATATATACATACAAAATGAAACTTTGGCTACTATATATGACGGCATAGAGTCAGATTATCAATGATCTTTGGAATTGGATGAAGGTATAATACAAATCAAGTTGAAAAAACAATAGAAATATATATTATAATTTTAGTTTACAATTAATTATTTTGATATGGCTACAAAAAACACTACTACAAAAGTAAAAGCAAAATCTACCAAAAAAATACCATCTAGAATTATAGAAGATATAAACATAGATGATATAAATGATGATGAAGTTTCACATATCAAACAAAAAATAAATTATATATCCCAAGAATGATATGATAGACTAGTAAATGAACTAGAAGACATCAAAACTAGCAAAACACCAGCAGTTTTATGAAGAATAAAAGAGGCTATAGCTTTTGGTGATCTTAGAGAAAATAGCGAATATGAAGCTGCATTATCAGAAAAAGAATTACTAGAAAATAGAATAGATCAACTAAATATATTATTGCAATGAGCAGTAATCATAGAGTCAGATTCTGAAAATACCAGCAAAAAAGACAAAACTGTAAAATATGGCAGTGTAGTAAAATTTAAGATGATAGAATTTGATAAAAAAAATACAAGTGATGAAGAATGAATGGACAAAATGCAAGAAAGAGAATTTGAAATCACAGTAGTTTCAAGTTGAGAAATAACTAATTCTGGTGATGTCGCTAATAGATTATCTTTTGATAGTCCTATAGGTCAAGCTTTGGACGGTAAGAAAATTTGAGATAAAACAAGAGTCAGATCTCCATTGGGTATATATATAATAGAAGTATTGGATATAGAATAGTTTATCGATCACTTATTATAAAATATAATGTTAGAAACAATTATTTCCAAAATACCAAAAACTTATAATTTGGACGAACCAAGTGGGGTTTTTTTTTCTATTTTTGATGATAAATCAAATTTTAAACTTTCCAAAGGTGTATTATCTGCTGATAAATCACTTCGTCAGACTATTCAAATAATTTTTGATAATATTGTTAGTAAAATTCAAAATATCAAACTCATAGTTTTGGATATACCAAAAGAAATTACTTTGCTTGATGAATATGAACACATCAAAGATATAGATATTAAAAAAAAATGAATCAGTATATTATGAAATAATGGTGAAAATATCGGAGCTATATTGCCAAATACAGTAGGTATAAACGATGCTATAAGTATGATAAGTGCTATAAAAATAAAAGATAATCTGACCGGAATGGTGAAGATATATACATTTGAAACCGAAAGAATTATAGTCAGTATCTAAAAAAGCACAATATATAAATTTTGATAAAAATAATTTTTATATATTGTTAGTGATATAATTTACCAGGAAAATTATCTGACATGATGGTTTGATAATTTGGTAATATCAGTAAATATTCTACTTCAAAAAGCTTCGCAAAGGCATTTATTTCATGTGGTTTGCATATATATATCACCGTACTTGCTATGTCAGCCATTACGGTTTTTGTTTTGTGATATGTATATACTGCCAACAAACTTCAATCGCTAGATTTTTTAGTTTTGGGATTGATAAGATGATGATGAGTTTGTCAATTTTGGGTCCAATTACGATGAAATGGACTCGATGAAGCAAATCATCAATAATTGATTGTGCTTTGTCAGATAGCTAAGTCCATATTTTTGGGATCTTGAAAATATACCATAGTCTCTTCAGTCAGATTATTATTTGTATATATATCACCACCACCATTTACAGTAAAATTTTTTGCACCAAATTTTTGAATATTTTGGCTAATTTTATCTATAGCTTGCCCTTTACCAAATCACCCAAAATCTATATTCCATCAATCTTTGATAGATATTTCGTTTTTATTTCGTTTTAAGGTTTTATTTATAGAAGGTATTTTTTGATTTAGGATATTATTTGATAATCTGCCATATCACAAATTTGATAACACATTAGCTACAAATATACTAAAATATCATTTTGATAATTTTTCTGCACTTTTTGCTAAATCAAGCATCTGCAATAACTCCTCTGACGGATCATATATAGTTCATTTTTTGGATAAAATAGATATAATTGAATTTTCACGAAATCTAGAATAATTATTTTCAAATATATCCAAAAAATCTATCACATTTTGCATGATAGACTCATAAACTATATCAGAAATATTATCATATATACTGATATATCGATAAGTTCACATCGCTTGTATTTCAAAATAATGATCAATTTTTTTGGTCATTTTATATTTGAGACTTAATATCATCTATAGCATTATTGAATGCCGCACTAGTCAAAGAAGAGCCATTCAGTTTACTTATCTTAGCATCAGCCAAAGTCTTACCAACTACACTAGTACCGATTTTATCATTAAAACTTTTTTGATATTTTGCAGTTATAGGATCATTTGATATATTTTGGATTGTGATTTCTTGTATA